>DATEIG010000585.1:0-13991 GCA_035279185.1 Mycobacterium sp. | reverse complement strand
GGCGCGAACGCGTCGGCAAGGACTGGCGGCAGCGCAGACCCAATCTCGTGATGGGTTCCAATGTGCAGGTGGTGTGGGAGAAGTTCTGCCGGTACTTCGACGTCGAGCCGCGCTACCTGCCGATGGAGAAGGGCCGCTACGTCATCACCCCCGAGCAGGTGCTGGAGAACATCGACGAGGACACCATCGGCGTCGTCGCCATCCTGGGCACCACGTTCACCGGTGAGCTCGAACCGATCGGCGAGATCTGCGAGGCGCTCGACACCTTGGCCGCCGACGGCGGGCTCGACGTCCCGGTGCACGTGGACGCGGCCAGCGGCGGCTTCGTGGTGCCGTTCCTGCACCCGGACCTGGTGTGGGATTTCCGGCTTCCGCGGGTGGTGTCGATCAACGTCAGCGGGCACAAGTACGGGCTGACCTATCCCGGTATCGGTTTCGTGGTGTGGCGCAGCCCCGACCACCTGCCTGAGGATCTCGTGTTCCGGGTCAACTATCTCGGCGGCGACATGCCGACGTTCACGCTCAACTTCTCCCGGCCCGGTAACCAGGTCGTCGGCCAGTACTACAACTTCCTGCGGCTCGGCCGCGAAGGCTACTCACAGGTGATGGGCTGCCTGTCGCAGACCGCGCGGTGGCTCGGCGACCAGCTTCGCGACAGCGAGCACTTCGAGCTGATCTCCGACGGCTCCGCGATCCCGGTGGTCAGCTTCCGGCTGAAGGGCGATCCCGGCTACACCGAGTTCGACGTCTCCCACGCGCTTCGTTCGTTTGGCTGGCAGGTCCCCGCGTACACGATGCCGGAGAACGCGACCGACATCGCGGTGCTGAGGGTGGTTGTGCGCGAGGGTTTCTCGATGAACCTGGCGCGGGCGTTGCGCGACGACACCATCGCCGCTCTCAAATCGCTGGACGAACTCAAGCCGGACGGCCACTTCGACGAGCTACAGCCGTTCGCGCACTGACGGGCAGAGCGGTGCAGGACCCGGACGTCGCGTTCGACGCAAATGCGCTGCGGGAGAGATACGCCCGCGAACGCGACCGACGGTTGCGGCCCGACGGCATCGCGCAGTACGTGGAGGTCGCCGGCGCGTTCGCGGGCTTCGCCGACGACCCCTGGTGTGACCCGCATTTCACGCGCGCACCGATTCACGACGACGTCGACGTGGCGATCATCGGCGCGGGGTTCGGGGGACTGCTGACCGGAGCGCGGCTGCGCGAGCGCGGTGTGCGGGACATCCGGCTCATCGACAAGGCCGCCGACGTCGGCGGAACCTGGTACTGGAACAGGTATCCGGGCATCGCCTGCGACGTCGAGTCCTACGTGTACATGCCTCTTCTCGAAGAACTGGGCTACGTTCCGACCGAGAAGTACGCCAAGGGCCCCGAGATCTTCGCGCACTGCAGGCGCATCGCCGAGCACTACGACCTGTACCGCGACGCCTGCCTGCAGACCGAGGTGACCGAGATCCGGTGGGATGACGCGAGGTCCCGCTGGCACATCGTGACCAATCACGGGGACGAGATGTCGGCGCGCTTCGTCTCCATGGCCAATGGATACCTGCAGAAGCCGAAACTGCCCGGCATCGAAGGAATCCTCGACTTCCGCGGTCACGCGTTCCACACCAGTCGATGGGACTACGACTACACCGGTGACGATCTGAGCAAGCTGGCCGACAAGCGGGTGGGCATCATCGGCACCGGCGCGACCGCGATTCAATGTGTGCCGCATCTCGGCCGATCCGTCGAGCATCTCTACGTGTTCCAGCGCACGCCGTCGACGGTCGACGTGCGCGGCAACCGGCCCACCGATCCGGACTGGTCAGCGGATCTGAAAGACGGCTGGCAGCGGCACCGCATCGAGAACTTCCAACTGCTGACCGCGGGCGGCGAAGCCGATGAAGACCTGGTCGACGTCGCGTGGACGAGCATCGTCAAGAAGCTGTTCGTGATGCGACAGCGCAGCGTCGAGGGAATGTCGGACGACGACCGCTTGCGCGCAGTCGAATTGGCCGACTTTGCCAAGATGGAGGAGATCCGAGCGCGCGTCGACTCGATCGTGACCGACCGTGCCACCGCCGAAGGCCTCAAACCGTGGTACGGCTACTTCTGCAAGCGGCCGTGCTTCCACGACGAGTACCTGCAAACCTTCAACCGCGACAACGTCACGCTCGTTGACACCCGCGGCCGCGGCGTCGAGCGGATCACCGTCGACGGCGTCGTCGTCGACGGCACCGAGCACCGCATCGACTGCCTGATCTTCGCCACCGGATTCGAGGTCGGCACCGACTACTCGCGGCGCACGGGTTTCGATGTCATCGGTCTCGACGGCCTCACTTTGACCGATGCGTGGCGCGACGGTGTCCGCACGCTGCACGGGATCAGCGTGCGGGGCTTCCCGAACTGCTTCGTGCTCAGCATCGCCCAGTCGGGCTTCACGGTGAACTTCCCTTACCTGCTCGACGTGCAGGCGACACATGCGGCATCGGTGATCGCCTGGGCTCTCGGCAACGGCGTCGAGACTGTCGAGCCCTCGCAGGACGCCGAGAGCGCCTGGGTGGCGACCGTCGTCGAGCGGTCGGCACCCAGCGCAGCACGGGCCAAGTCCTGCACGCCCGGCTACTACAACCGGGAGGGCCAGGCCAACGCGAAGACCCGTCAGGGCAGCTTCTTCTACGGCAGCCCCACCGAGTACGCCGACATCCTGGCCGCGTCCAGGAGCAACGGCTCCCCGGAGGGATTCGACGTTTCGTGACGAAGCGCTATCTCGTCGGGCGGATCCTGGCTCTCACGCGCCGCAGACCGAGCCCGCGGGTGGTGATCATCGGCGCGGGCTTCGGCGGGCTCGCCGCGGCTGTGGCGTTGCGCCGCAGAGGCATCGACGACCTGGTCATCATCGAGAGCGCCGACGGCGTCGGCGGCACGTGGCGTCGCAACATCTACCCCGGCGCGGCGTGCGACATCCAAAGTCACCTGTACTCGTTCTCGTTCGCGCCCAACCGCGCATGGACCCGCACCTACGCCTACCAACCGGAGATCCTCGCCTACCTCGAAAAGGTCGCCGACGACTTCGACCTTCGCAGGCATCTGATGCTCGAGACGAGGGTCACGGGGCTTCGGTGGAACTCCGCTGCGGCGCAGTGGGAGGTGAATCTGCGCGGCCGCGACCCGGTGGTCGCTGACGTCGTCGTCAGCGCAGTCGGCCTCTTCGGTGCGGTGCGCTTCCCCGACGTCGACGGTGTGGAGGACTTCGCGGGCACACTGATGCACACCGCGCAATGGGATCCGACCGTCGACCTGACCGGCAAGCGGGTGGCGGTGATCGGCACGGGCGCCAGCGGCGTCCAGGTCGTCCCCGAACTCGCCGACATCGCAGGGCAATTGACAGTCTTCCAGCGCACGCCGCCCTGGATGGTCCCCAAGGAGGACCGGGACCACACCCCGCGGGAACTGACGCGCTACCGCCTGCTGCCGTGGGCGTCGGCCCTGCAGCGGTGGCGGTTGTGGAAGCTCCAGCACGACAACACCGTGCTGACCCCCGACCACCCGAGGATGGCTGTCGTCGAGCAGGTATCGAAGAACTTCCTGCACAAGCACGTTCGCGAGGACCGGTTGCGCGAGGCGCTCACGCCGGGCTATCCGTTCCGCTGCAAGCGGGTTCTCCTCGGCGAGAAGTTCTACACCGCGCTGCAACGCGAGCACGTGAACCTGGTGACCGATCCCATCGACCACGTGACTCCCAGCGCCGTGGTGACCGCCGACGGGACGGCGACCGAGGTCGACGCCATCGTGCTGGCGACAGGGTTCGAGACCACCAGCTATCTCGGCGATCTGGAGGTGGTGGGTGTCGACGGCGAACGCCTGCACGAACGATGGGGTGCCGATCCGCAGGCCTACCTCGGGGTCGCCGTCAGCGGCTTCCCGAACTTCTTCATGCTCTACGGTCCCAACACCAACCAGGGGGCCAACTCGATCATCTACATCCTCGAAGCGGGTGCCCGGCTCGTCGCCAGTGCGGTGAGCCGCCTCGCACGCAGCGGCGGCTTCGTCGATGTCCGTCAGGGTGCGGAGCGCGAGTTCAACGACCGCATCGCCGAGGAGTTGGAGCAGACGATCTGGACGCGCTGCGAGAGCTATTACCGGTCATCATCCGGGCGCATCGTCACCCAGTGGCCCCGATCGGAGCTCGACTACGCGAAAGCGACCTGGCGGCTGCGGCCGCGCGACTGGGTCCACTCCGACCCGGCGTGAGAAGGCCCGCGTCCGGGTTCTGGGACAATCGGCGGTGGTGACATGACCATGCCGACGACAGGTACCACGACTTCTCTGACGCCCAGCGCCAACGCCGAGGCGTCGGTGGACCTCGCCGCGATCGCCCACAACGTCTCGGTGCTGCGGGGACACGCTGGGTCCGCGCAGGTGATGGCCGTCGTGAAGGCCGACGGATACGGGCACGGCGCCACCCAGGTCGCACGGGCCGCGCTGGCCGCGGGTGCCGCCGAGATCGGGGTCGCCACCATTCCCGAGGCGCTGGCGCTGCGCCGCGACGGCATCACCGCGCCGGTGCTCGCCTGGCTGCATCCGCCAGGTACCGACTTCGCTCCTGCGCTGCAGTCCGACGTCCAGGTGGCGCTGTCCTCACCGCGGCAGCTCGAGGACCTGCTGGTCGCCGCCAAGCTGACCGGCGTCACCGCCACCGTCACCCTCAAAGTCGACACCGGGTTGAGCCGCAACGGTGTCAGCCCCGCGGTGTTCCCGTCGATGCTGGACACGTTGGGCCGTGCCGCCGCCGAGGAGTCACTGCGGCTGCGGGGGATCATGTCGCACCTCGCCAACGGCGACGAGCCGGACAACCCCGTCAACGACCGGCAGGCGCGGCGGCTCGACGACATGCGGGAGCAGGCACGCAGCCGGGGTGTGCACTTCGAGATCGCCCACCTGTCCAACTCGCCCGCCGCGATGACGCGGCCCGACCTGGCCTACGACCTGGTCCGGCCCGGTATCGCGGTGTACGGCCTCAGCCCCATTCCCGAGCGGGGTGACATGGAACTACGGCCCGCCATGACATTGAAATGTCCTGTCACGCTGATGAAATCGGTGCGGGCGGGAGAGGGCGTGTCCTACGGGCACACCTGGATCGCCGAGCGGGACACCACGGTCGCCCTGCTGCCCATCGGTTACGCCGACGGCGTGTTCCGTCCGCTGAGCAACCGGATGAGCGTGCTGATCAACGGCAGGCTGCGACCCAACGTCGGTCGGATCTGCATGGACCAGTTCGTGGTCGACCTCGGGCCCGACGCCGGCGACGTCGCCGAGGGTGACGAGGCCATCCTGTTCGGGCCGGGCGTCGACGGTGAGCCGAGGGCGCAGGACTGGGCGGACATGCTCGGCACCATTCACTACGAGGTCGTCACCAGCCCACGCGGCAGGGTTGTCCGGTCGTATCGCGGCGGTCCGGCGGAAGGTGCGGCCGGTGAGCGTTAACGACCCGAAACGGTTGCGCCGCACAGCGAATGCGGGCCTGTTGGCGGGTGTCGCGGGGCTGGCCGCGGTCGGGAGCATCGCCGGGGTGACCGTCGCACGGTCGATGACCCGCCGCACCACCACCGACGACCCGTACGCGGGGGAGGACTTCGAGCGTCTCGACGCCGACCGCAGTTCGGTGGTGACCACGCCCGACGGCGTGGACCTCGCGGTGCGGGAAGTCGGACCCGACGACGCGCCGCTGACCGTGGTCTTCTCACACGGCTTCTGTCTTCGCATGGCTGGCTTCCACTTTCAGCGGGTGCGGCT
Organism: Mycobacterium sp.; assembly: GCA_035279185.1. GTDB lineage: Bacteria > Actinomycetota > Actinomycetes > Mycobacteriales > Mycobacteriaceae > Mycobacterium. The sequence continues at coordinate 8,201 of DATEIG010000585.1, read as the reverse complement.
CGAAGAGGAGTGGGGCGCTCAGGTCCGCATGGTGTTCTACGACCAACGGGGCCACGGGCGGTCCGACGAGGCGCCGCCGGAGACCTACACGATCGAGCAGTTGGGTCGCGACCTCGAAACCATCCTCGCGGTCACGGCGCCGAAGGGACCGGTCGTGCTCGTCGGCCACTCGATGGGCGGGATGACCGTGCTGTCGCACGCCCGCCAATATCCCCGGCGTTACCCGACCCGTATCGTCGGCGCGGCGCTGATCTCCTCTGCCGCAGAGGGCGTCGCGCGCTCACCCGTCGCCGAGATCCTGAAGAACCCCGCACTGGAAGCGGTCCGGTTCGCCGTGCGCTACGCGCCGAAGACCGTGCACCGAACCAGGGGCGCCGCCAAGTCGGTGGTCGCCCCGATCCTGCGGACGGCGTCATACGGCGACGCGAAGGTCAGCCCGAGCGTCGTCGCGTTCTCCGAGAAGATGATGCACGGCACGCCGATCGCCACCCTCGTCGAGTTCCTCCACGCCCTCGAGGTGCACGACGAGGACGAGGGCCTGCGCACCCTCGCCACGGTGCCGACCCTCGTCGCCTGCGGCGACCGCGACCTCATCACGCCGGTCGAGCACTCGGAGACGATGGCCGCGGCACTGCCCGAGTCCGAACTCGTGATCGTCCGCGGCGCAGGGCATCTGGTGCAGCTCGAGCAGCCGGACGTCATCGACGACGCGCTGGTCAGGCTCGTGGAGCGTGCCACACCGTCCAAGCTCGTGGCGCTGTCACGGCGGATCCGCGAACGGGCGCGGCCCCGTGGTTGAGCAGTCGGCGGGAACCGCGGAGCTACCCACCGCGGACGACACCAAGGCGTTGGGCGCCAACCTGGGCGCCAGCCTCCGGGCAGGCGACGTCGTGGTGCTCTCCGGCCCGTTGGGTGCGGGAAAAACAGTGCTGGCGAAGGGGATCGCGGAGGCGATGGACGTCGACGGCCCCGTCACGTCGCCGACCTTCGTGCTGGCGCGGGTGCATCGGCCGCGGCAGCCGGGTTGGCCCGCGATGGTGCACGTCGACATGTACCGGCTGCTCGACCACGTCGGGACTGATCTGCTCGCGGAGCTCGATTCACTGGACCTCGACACCGATCTCGACGACGCCGTCGTCGTCGTCGAATGGGGCGAGGGCATCGTCGAGCGACTGTCGGATCGCCACCTCGACATCCGGCTCGAACGCGGCGCGGACACCGAGGTGCGGACCGCGATCTGGCGATGGAGCCTGCCGTGACCGACGTCGTGCTGACCATCGACACCGCGACGCCCGCGGTCATGGCGGGCATCGTCCGGCGCCAGGGCGACAGCATCGACGTCCTGGCCGAACGGGTGACTCTCGACGCCCGCGCGCACGCCGAACAGCTGACCCCCAATGTTCTTGCGGCGCTTGCGGATGCGGGGATAGGCGTCACGGATATCGACGCGGTCGTCGTCGGTTGCGGCCCGGGGCCGTTCACCGGGCTGAGGGTGGGCATGGCCACCGCCGCCGCGTACGGGCAGGCCCTCGGGCTGCCGGTGTACGGCGTCTGCAGCCTCGACGGCATCGGGGTCGACACAGCGGGGGACGTACTCGTCGTCACCGACGCCCGCCGTCGCGAGGTGTACTGGGCGCGCTACCGCGACGGGCAGCGCGTGGACGGGCCCGCCGTCAACGCGCCCGCTGACGTGCCGACCGACGTGGGCGCCGTCGCGGGGTCACCCGAGCATGCGGCCTTGTTCGCACTGCCGCGTCAGCCCGCCGTCTTCCCGACGGCGTCGGGGCTGGTGCGGGCGGTCGACTGGACGGCGCCGCCGCGACCGCTGGTTCCGCTGTACCTGCGGCGGCCGGACGCCAAGCCGCAAGTGGTGACGCCCGCGGTGCCGTCATGACGGTGTCCTACGGCGAGTTGGCGCCGGCCGATGCGACGCGCTGCGCCGAACTCGAAGCCCGGCTGTTCGACGGCGACGACCCCTGGCCCGCCGCGGCGTTCGTCCGCGAACTCGCCGCGCCGCACATCCACTACGTCGCCGCCCGCGCCGACGACAAGCTCGTCGGCTACGGAGGCATCGCGCGGCTGGGCCGAAAACCACCGTACGAATTCGAGATTCACACCATCGGTGTCGACCCTGCCTATCAGGGCCAGGGCATCGGCAGGGACATGCTCGACCGGCTGCTGGCCGTCGCGGGCGACGACACCGTCTATCTCGAGGTGCGCACGGACAACGCGGCGGCGATCGCCATGTACTCGGGCGCGGGCTTCGTCACCGTCGGGCTGCGCAAACGCTACTACCGGGTCAGCGGTGCCGACGCCTACACCATGCAACGTCCCGCACGAGGAGGCTCGGCATGACCACCATCCTTGCCATCGAAAGCTCATGCGACGAAACGGGAATCGGGATCGCGGAACTGGCCGAGGACGGCACCGTGACGCTGCTAGCCGACGAGGTGGCCTCCAGCGTCGACGAGCACGTCCGGTTCGGCGGTGTGGTCCCCGAGATCGCGTCGCGGGCACATCTGGAGGCGTTGGGTCCGACCATGCGCCGTGCGCTGGACGCGGCGGGCATCGCGAAGCCGGACGTCGTCGCGGCCACGATCGGACCTGGCCTGGCGGGTGCCCTGCTGGTGGGCGTGGCCGCTGCCAAGGCGTACGCCGTCGCGTGGCAGGTGCCGTTCTACGCGGTCAACCATCTCGGCGGACATCTGGCCGCCGACGTGTACGACCATGGGCCGCTTCCGGAATGTGTCGGCCTGCTGGTGTCCGGCGGCCACACCAACCTGCTGCACGTGCGGTCGCTGGCAGAACCGATGGAGGAGCTCGGCAGCACCGTCGACGACGCCGCGGGGGAGGCCTACGACAAGGTCGCACGCCTGCTGGGGCTCGGCTATCCCGGTGGCAAGGTGCTCGACGACCTGGCCCGCGAAGGCGACCCCGGGAAGATCGTGTTCCCCCGCGGGATGACCGGACCGCGCGACGACCCGTACGCGTTCAGCTTCTCCGGCCTGAAGACCGCGGTCGCACGCTACGTCGAGAAGAACCCGTCGGCGTCGCAGGCCGATGTGGCCGCCGGGTTCCAGGAGGCGGTCGCCGACGTGCTGACGATGAAGGCGGTGCGCGCGGCCACCGAGCTTGGAGTGTCGACGCTGTTGATCGCCGGTGGCGTGGCGGCGAACTCCCGACTGCGGGAACTCGCGCAGGAGCGTTGCGCGGCAAACGGATTGACGCTGCGCATCCCGCGGCCGCGGCTGTGCACCGACAACGGCGCGATGATCGCGTCGTTCGCTGCGCATCTCGTGGCGGCAGGCGCGCCGCCGTCTCCGCTCGACGTCGCAAGCGATCCCGGCCTGCCGGTGGTGAAAGGACAGCTGTGACCCACAAACTCGAGATCGCCGAGCTGCTGTACCGGTATGCAGAACTCATCGACGCAGGCGACTTCGACGGGGTCGGCCAACTGCTGGCCCGTGGCAATTTCATGGGTGTGGAGGGCGCAAGCAGCATCACCAAGCTCTTCGTGACGACCACCCGTCGCTACCCCGGCCATGAAAACACCCCGCGCACACGGCATCTCGTACTCAACCCGATCGTCGAGCTGACCGGTGACGACACCGCGGCCACGCGTTCGACGTTCTGCGTCATTCAGGACACCGAAACCGTCCCGATCCAGCCGATCGTCGTCGGCCGCTACTACGACAGGTTCGCCCGCGACGACGGCGGCTGGTACTTCACCGAACGCACGGTCGAGATCCAGATGATCGGCGACGTCTCGGCCCACCTGATGGTGGACCCCACGGCGTTCGAGAAGTAGCCGCCGTGTTCTACGACACCCGCCTGCGCCCGGCCCAGCCCGCTACCCCGTCGAGGGACGCCTTCACCATTCACCGACGGGCTGTCCCGCCGAGCGAGGGGCGCGACGGGCTGTCACTCGCGTTCATCCGCGAAGGAGTCGGCGGGTATCCGCTTGTCCTCCTGCACGGCTACCCCGAGACCAAGCGCATCTGGTGGCGCAACATCGGGGCGCTCGCGGACGCCGGTTACGAGGTGATCGCGCCCGACCTGCGTGGCTACGGCGACTCCGACCTGTCGGCCGCCGACGTGTACGACCCCGCGGCGTGGAGCCGCGACGTCTATCTGCTCGTGCACGACGAGCTGGGCCACGAGCGGTGCGGGGTGGTCGGCGGGGACCTCGGCGGCGTCGTCGCGATCGATCTCCTGCACCGCTATCCGGGCTTCGTCGACAAGCTCGTCTTCTTCGACTCCGTGCCGCCGTTCGTGTTCGACGACTTCGCGGCCGCCGGCATCGACGTCGCCTCGATTCGCGCCATCAGCGACGGGCCGACCAGCGACTACCGGTATCTGCAGGGCGCGACGCCCGACGCGCTGGCCGCCGAGCTCGATACGCCTGCCAAGCGCAGGCGCTACATCGCCGGTATGTACGGGCACCGACTGTGGGCCTCGCCCGGCACCTTCACGCCCGACGACGTCGACTTCATGACCGAACCGTTCTCGACCGAGGAGCGGATGCGGGCGGGCTGGGCCGCCTACCAGCTCGCGCACGGCCGCACGGTCAGCGAGCCGCCACTCCTCGATCGCAAGGTCGACGTGCCGACCCTGATCCTCTACGGCATGGACGACCACGTCGTCGGCCCCGATTTCCTACCGACGTGCGAGGTCGGTTTCACCGACAGAGCAGGCCCCGTCGTGCTGCCCGGCGCAGGTCACTTCCTGCAGTGGGAGCGCGCCGATCTTTTCAACCCGCTGGTCATCGCGTATTTCGGCGATGTCCGCGTTCGCCACGGGCGATAGGCATGGGGGGCTCTTGAGTGCTAGCACTCTCGTGTATAGAGTGCTAGGAGGCAGGCGGCCACGCCCTCGACCGGCACCCGCGACGACGGCGCGAGGGCACGGACGCATGCCAATACCTACGACAAGCTGCAACCCGAACTACGAAAGAGGGCTCCAATCGTGGCGAGCGTGAACATCAAGCCACTCGAGGACAAGATCCTCGTACAGGCCAACGAGGCCGAGACCACGACCGCATCCGGTCTGGTCATCCCCGACACCGCCAAGGAGAAGCCGCAGGAAGGCACCGTCGTCGCAGTTGGCCCCGGCCGCTGGGATGAGGATGGCGAGAAGCGGATCCCGCTGGACGTGTCCGAGGGTGACACCGTCATCTACAGCAAGTACGGCGGCACCGAGATCAAGTACGGCGGCGAGGAGTACCTGATCCTGTCCGCACGCGACGTGCTGGCCATCGTCAACAAGTAAATAGACGAGCGTGACCGCCCCGGCGATCCCCGCGAGCTAGCGGCGGATTCCCGGGGCGTCATGCATATCGAGGACGGACACGCTTATGGCGAAACAAATCGAATTCAACGAAACCGCGCGCCGCGCAATGGAAGCGGGCGTTGACAAGCTCGCCGACGCGGTGCGCGTGACGCTCGGCCCGCGCGGCCGACACGTCGTGCTGGCCAAAGCCTTCGGCGGGCCCGCGGTCACCAACGACGGCGTCACCATTGCCCGCGAGATCGATCTGGAAGACCCCTTCGAGAACCTGGGCGCTCAGCTGGTGAAGTCGGTGGCCACCAAGACCAACGACGTCGCAGGCGACGGCACCACCACCGCGACCGTGCTCGCGCAGGCGATCGTCAAGGCAGGGCTTCGCAACGTCGCCGCGGGAGCCAACCCGATGGCGATCGGCGCGGGCATCTCCAAGGCTGCCGACGCGGTCTCCGAGGCGCTGCTGGCATCGGCGACCCCGGAGTCGGACAAGAAGAGCAGCGCTCAGGTCGCCACGGTCTCGTCGCGCGACGAGCAGATCGGTGATCTGGTCGGCGAGGCGATGACCAAGGTCGGCGCGGACGGCGTCGTCAGCGTCGAGGAGTCCTCCACGCTGAACACCGAACTGGAGATCACCGACGGCGTCGGCTTCGACAAGGGCTTCATCTCGGCGTACTTCATCACCGACTTCGACGCCCAGGAGGCGGTTCTCGAAGATGCGCTGGTGCTGCTTCACCGCGACAAGATCAGCTCGCTGCCCGATCTGCTGCCTGTGCTCGAGAAGGTGGCCGAGGCGGGCAAGCCGCTGCTGATCGTCGCCGAAGATGTTGAGGGCGAAGCGCTTTCGACTCTGGTTGTGAATGCGATCCGCAAGACGCTGAAGGCTGTCGCGGTCAAGGCGCCGTTCTTCGGTGACCGTCGCAAGGCGTTCCTCGAAGACCTCGCCATCGTCACCGGCGGCCAGGTGGTCAACCCCGACGTCGGGTTGCTGCTGCGCGAGGTCGGTCTCGACGTGCTCGGCTCCGCGCGCCGCGTCGTGGTCAGCAAGGACCAGACGGTGATCGTCGACGGCGGCGGCACCAAGGACGCCATCGAGGCTCGCAAGGCCCAGTTGCGGTCGGAGATCGAGTCGAGCGATTCCGACTGGGATCGCGAGAAACTCGAGGAGCGACTGGCCAAGCTGGCCGGCGGCGTCGCCGTCATCAAGGTCGGCGCAGCCACCGAGACTGCCCTCAAGGAGCGCAAGGAGAGCGTCGAGGACGCGGTCGCGGCCGCCAAGGCTGCGGTCGAGGAAGGCATCATCGCCGGCGGCGGCTCGGCACTGGTTCGCGCTCGCAAGGTAGTCGAGAAGTTGCGCGACGAACTCAGCGGTGACGAGCGCACCGGTGCCGAGGTGTTCGCCACCGCGCTGTCGGCGCCGCTCTTCTGGATCGCCACCAATGCCGGGCTCGACGGTGCGGTGGTCGTGAACAAGGTCGCCGAGCTGCCTGACGGGCAGGGCTTCAACGCCGCGACGCTGGAGTACGGCGATCTCGCGGCCGACGGTGTCGTCGACCCGGTGAAGGTCACCCGCTCCGCGGTGCTCAACGCCGCATCGGTGGCCAGGATGGTGCTCACCACCGAGACCGCAGTCGTCGACAAGCCGGAAGAGCCCGCCGACGACGGCCATGGCCACAGCCACGGCCACGGGCATCACCACCACTGAGTCAGCAGTAGTTCGAGGAGCCCCCGCTACGGCGGGGGTTTTCTCGTTTGTCGGCTCGACCGTGCGGATTCGGACGCCTTCACCGACATCGAGTACGTCTTCTCCTGACCCCAACGCGCGCAGCGAACGTGCAGCGGTTGCGAAATCGCCGCCGCTTTTCCGCAGTGCATGCACACTCGACGAAGGGACTGATTCACAGAGCGAGGAAGCATGCCGAACGGTCTGCGTCGAGTAGTAGCGGTGCTCAACGTCTTTCCGGCCGCAATGGCCTTCGCGTGCCCCGCTTCCGCCGATCCGATGAATCCGATCCCTGGCACAGGGTTCTTCGTCGTCGGGCCTGACGTCGCGCCGGGCCTCTACCGCACCGACGGCTCGGCATCGACCTTCGGCGTCTACATCAACGACGTGCCCACCGAGGGCTCGATGTGTCTGTGGTTCACCTACAGCACACCGGATGCCAACAAAGACAACGTCGTCGCGACGAACATGTCCGTCGGCCCCATGTATGTGACGATCAACCCCACGGTGAAGTCGTTCGAATCCCAGAACTGCGAGCCCTGGGTCAGGGTCACCGCGTAGCCGCGCCCGTCGGTTGCACGGATACGAGGCGGAATGACCCCGGTTGCGTGTCGTCCGGCGTGAACCCGACCACCAGCGTGTCGGGCGGGAACTGCGTGGCCAGGTCATTCAGCGTTCTGGGCAGAAAGGCCTTGGCTTTCGCATTGCCGTACCAGTTCGGGTCGGATGGGCCGACGTCGAGACCGTTGACCTCGTCGATCGTGTCGTCCCAGCGTCGAACCGGCTCCGGCGGTGCGTCGCCGAATCCCGCCGACCGCAGGTAGGCATCTCCCGCTCCCGCGAGCGTGATCGCCGTCCCGCCGCCGACCGGTGAACCGGTGATCGTCCCGTCGACGGCATCGGCCGTCACCGACGCCAGCCGCACGGTGCACACGCCGTCGACCACGACCGACGGCCCGCAGAAGTCAGGCAGAGGGTCAGCCTGGGCCGAAGGCACCACAAAGGCCGGCAGCCCCATGAGGGCCAGCGCGGCGGCGACGGTGCGTCTGGGGGTTTTCGTCATAGCTAGTATTCGACCACTTCGCCGCGGGAGTTACATGCCCGGGAATTCATCGAGGGGCCTCGACGCTTCTCTTGCGAAGAGTCCATGGAGGCCGCAATGAGCAAGCGTTATCCCGCGATCGCGTTCACCGATGAC
>DATEIG010000584.1:0-2503 GCA_035279185.1 Mycobacterium sp. | reverse complement strand
CTGTGATCGCGCGTTGCCGCATCCGACTCGAGCACCGACGAGTCGACCGCGAACGCACTGCCACTCGAGGTGGCGCATCGACGTGGGCCGCACGCGACATCCGTGCTCTGCCCGACGGCCCATCTCGCGAACACCTCCGGATGGTCCGTCTCCTGCGGTGGCTCCCGGAACGCACCGGGGGCCGCCGCTTTCACCACGCGAGGTACCGGCGATGGCGCGCGAAAGTTTCGATCCGTACGCGGTGCTGGGCGTGTCGTCGACCGCATCCCAGGCCGAGATCACCCACGCCTACCGCACCCGGCTCCGCTCGCATCATCCCGACACCCGCGATGCGCCGTCCTCGCGATCGGCCGACGACCATCTGCGGGACGTGTTGGCCGCGTATGCCCTTCTGCGCGACCCCGCGCGGCGCGCCGACTACGACCACGCAACCGCCCGCGTCGCCGATGCCCGTGACGTCTCGATCACCGTCAGCGATCCACCGGTCGGAGGCGTCGACATTCCGGTCAGCCACCGCAGACGAACATCCGATGGCTCAGCGCCGCCGCCCCTGTGGGTCGGGCCGGTGCGCCGGCACCCACGCTGACAGCGACCGCATCGGTCTGGTCGAACGACGCATGCTTATCTCCCCGCTGCGGGGGCACCTACATTGACCAGATAGCTCTCCATCAGAGTGGGGTCATGACATCGGCGACGCAGGCGCAGACGGGTTCGACGTGGGCCCCGCTGCGCTCGCCGGTGTTCCGGGCGCTGTGGATCGCGCAGTTCGTCTCCAACCTCGGCACCTGGATGCAGACGGTGGGCGCACAGTGGATGCTCGTCGGCGACCCGCGGGCCGCGGTGCTGGTGCCGCTGGTGCAGACGGCGACGACGCTGCCGGTGATGCTGCTGGCGTTGCCGTCAGGGGTGATCGCGGACCTGGTCGACCGCCGGCGCCTGCTCATCGCGACCCAGGCGGCGATGGCGGCGGCGGTGGCACTGCTGGCGATTCTGACGGGCGCGGGGTTGACGACGCCGACGGTGCTGCTGTTGCTGTTGTTCTTCATCGGATGCGGGCAGGCGCTGACCGGCCCGGCGTGGCAGGCCATTCAACCGGATCTCGTTTCACCACACGAGATTCCGGCCGCCGCGGCGCTGGGCAGCATGAGCATGAACGGCGCGCGGGCGATCGGGCCCGCGATCGCGGGCGCCTTGGTGTCGCTTGCGGGGCCCACGGTCGTGTTCGCACTCAACGCGGTGTCGTTCGTCGGCATCGTGGCCGTGCTGGTCACCTGGCGCAAACCGACTGTCAAGCACACTTTTCCGGCGGAAGGTGCGCTGGCGGCGCTGAGCGCGGGCGGCCGCTTCATCCGCCGCTCCCCCATCGTGCGTCGCATCCTGCTGCGGACGGCGTTGTTCATCGCGCCCGCGAGCGCACTGTGGGGGCTGCTGCCGGTGATCGCGAAAGACCAACTGGGACTGTCGTCGTCGGGTTACGGGCTGTTGCTGGGGGCGCTGGGGGTGGGCGCGGTGACGGGTGCGCTCGCGCTGTCGCGGCTGCGGTCGCGGTTCGGTCAGAACACGTTGTTGACGTTGGCGGCGGCGGGATTCGCGGCGTCGACGGTGGTGCTGGCCTTGGTGCCCCACTTCGGGGTGGTGCTCGTCGGGTTGGTGTTCGGCGGGGCGGCGTGGCTGCTGTGCCTGTCGACGCTCAACGCGTCGATGCAGCTGAGCCTGCCGGGCTGGGTGCGCGCCAGAGGCCTGTCGGTGTATCAGCTGATCTTCATGGGCGGCCAGGCGCTGGGCTCGGTGGTGTGGGGCGTGCTCGCGGGTGCGACGTCGAGCGTGACCAGCCTGCTGGTCAGCGCGGGACTGCTGGCGGTGTGTGCGGTGTCGACGCTGTGGTGGCCGCTGCATGCGCGCACCGGAAGTCTGGACCTGACGCCGTCGTCGCACTGGCCGGAGCCGACGCTGGTGTTCGAGCCGGAGCCGCTCGACGGCCCCGTGCTGGTGATGACGACCTACCGGGTCGAGCCGCAGGACGAGGAGGCGTTCCTGAAGGCGATCGCCGCGATGGGACGGTCGCGACAACGCACGGGCGCGGCGCGGTGGCGGCTGTACCGCAGTGTCGAGCACGAGCACACGTTCGTCGAGACGTTCGTCGTGCGCTCGTGGGGCGAGCATCTGCATCAGCACTACACCCGGCTGACCGGGCAGGATCTGGTGATCGAGCAGGCGGTTGAGAAGTTCGTCGACCACGAGCCGGTGTCGCACCACTACATCGCGGTGCGGGACGTGGACTGAGGACCACTTCGGTTCAGCCGGAACAGATCTCGTCTCGTCAACCTCAGAGCGAAACGTTCGGCCGGGACTAGTCGATCAGTTCGGCACCAGCGTCATCGCGCAGCGGATGCCTGTTGCTCGGACCAACCGGGCATCGGCCGTCACCAAAGGGCAGTCCAACCCCTCAGCCAGTGCTACGTACAACGCGTCGTAGGCGGACACCGTCTCACGAAGTTCCCAG
>DATEIG010000583.1:0-7130 GCA_035279185.1 Mycobacterium sp. | reverse complement strand
GCGGTCCCCAGCCTTCCCGAAAGCCTCATCTCCACCCTGGCCGGCCACTACTACACCGACCCGGAGGTCTTTTCGCTCGAGCAGGAGAAGATCTTCGAGACGATGTGGTTCTGCGTGGTGCGGTCGGCAGACCTCGACAAGGCGGGCGCCTTCAAGACCGTCCAGGTGGGCCGGGAGAGCGTGCTGGTGACCCGCTCGCGCAAGGGTGACGTCAACGCCTTCTTCAACATCTGCCGCCACCGCGGCGCCCAGCTGTGCACCGAGGAGAGCGGCGAGGTGCGCCGCGCCTTCCAATGTCCCTACCACGCTTGGACTTACGACCTCGACGGCAAACTCGTCGCCGCACCGAACCTCACCAAGATGCCGGACATCGACCGCGTCGAGTACGGCCTGCGCAAGATCGCCGTCACCGAATGGCTGGGCTACATCTGGGTGTGCCTGGCCGACGAGCCGCCGTCGTTCGAGGCCACGGTCATGCAGGAGATCGTCGAACGGCTCGGCGATCTCGAGTCGATCGACCACTACACGATCGCCGATCTGAGCCTGGGCCGTCGAGTCGTCTACGACGTCAAGGCCAACTGGAAGCTCATCATCGAGAACTTCATGGAGTGCTACCACTGCGCCACGATCCATCCCGAGCTGACAGAGGTGCTGCCGGAGTTCGCCGACGGCTACGCCGCCCAGTTCTATGTCGGTCACGGCGCCGAGTTCGGCGACGACGTCAAGGGATTCACGATCGACGGCTCCGAGGGCCTCGACCACATTCCCGGCGTCACCGAGGACCAGGACCGTCGCTACTACGCGATCACCGTTCGCCCGCAGGTGTTCGTCAACCTGGTGCCCGACCACGTCATCATCCACCGGATGTTCCCGATGGCCGCCGACCGCACGGTCGTCGAATGCGACTGGCTGTACCTGCCGGAGGTGGTCGAGTCCGGCCGCGATGTGAGCCGGTCGGTCGAACTGTTCCACAGGGTCAACACCCAGGACTTCGAGGCGGCCGAACGGTGCCAGCCCGCAATGAACTCGCGCGTGTACCGCAACGGCGGTGTGCTGGTGCCCAGCGAACACCACATCGGCGCCTTCCACGATTGGCTGCGCGACATGCTCGCCGTGTGATGTAGTCGCCGACCATGACGAAGTATGTGTACGACTTCAGCGAGGGTGACAAGAGTCAGAAAGAACTCTTGGGCGGCAAGGGTGCCAACCTCGCTGAGATGACCAACCTCGGGCTGCCCGTTCCACCGGGGTTCACCATCACCACCGAGGCGTGCCGCGAGTATCTGGCGCGAGGCACCGCGCCGGGGGAGTTGCGGGTGCAGGTGACGATGGCGTTGCGCCAACTGGAGGACGGGCTGGGCCGCAGGCTGGGTGACCGTCACGACCCGCTGCTGGTGAGTGTCCGCTCCGGCGCGGCGTTCTCGATGCCGGGGATGATGGAAACCGTCCTGAACATCGGGCTCAACGACGCCAGCGTGAAGGGTCTCGCCGAGGAGTCGGGCGACGAGCGTTTCGCCTGGGACTCCTATCGCAGGCTGCTGCAGATGTTCGGCAAGACCGTGTTGGAGATGCCCGGGGAACTCTTCTCCGACGCGCTCGACAAGGCCAAGTCGACGAAGGGCGTCGACTCCGACGTCGGACTCGCCGTCGACGATCTCAAGGAACTGGTCTCGACCTTCAAGGATCTGGTGCGGGAGCACTCGGGCCACGACTTCCCGCAACACCCCCGCGAGCAGTTGGACATGGCCATCAACGCCGTCTTCGACTCGTGGAACACCGAACGGGCCCGGCTGTACCGTCGGCGCGAGCGCATCCCCCAGCATCTGGGTACCGCGGTGAACATCTGCACGATGGTGTTCGGGAACCTCGGCGAAACCAGCGGCACCGGTGTGGCATTCACCCGCGATCCGGCGACCGGCCGGGTGGGTGCCTACGGCGATTATCTCGCCAACGCCCAGGGCGAGGATGTGGTCGCCGGAATCCGCAACACGCTGTCGCTCGACGACCTCAAGGAGATGGACCCCGCGTCGCACAAGCAGCTCATGAAGGTGATGCGTCGGCTCGAAACCCACTATCGCGACCTCTGCGACATCGAGTTCACGATCGAGCGCGGCAAGCTGTGGATGCTGCAGACCCGTGTCGGAAAGCGCACGGCCGCAGCGGCATTCCGGGTGGCGAGCCAGCTCGTCGACGAGAACCTGATCACCATGGACGAGGCGCTCACCCGGGTCTCCGGTTCGCAACTGGCGCTGCTGATGTTCCCCCAGTTCGACAGGACGGCTGAACGGGAATTGCTGGCGCGCGGTATGGCCGCGTCGCCGGGGGCCGCCGTCGGCCGCGCCGTTTTCGACTCCGCGACCGCCAGGGCGTGGCATGAGCGTGGTGAGCAGGTTGTGTTGGTGCGCAAGGAAACCAACCCCGACGACCTCGAAGGGATGATCGCCGCGAATGGGATCCTCACCGCGCGTGGCGGCAAGACGTCGCACGCGGCCGTCGTGGCGCGCGGTATGGGCAAGACGTGTGTGTGCGGTGCCGAAGCGCTCGACGTCGACGCCGCGACACGGACCGCGCGGGTCGGCACCACCGTGATAGAGGAGGGCGATGCGCTCAGCATCGACGGTTCCACCGGTGAGATCTTCCTGGGCGCGGTCCCCGTCGTGCCTTCTCCGGTCGAGACCTACATCGAGTCCGGGTTGTCGGCGGCCCTCGACGGGGCCGACGAGGAGACGGCCGCGTTGGTCGATGCGGTCGACCGCTTGCTGACCCATGCCGACGACTCGCGTCGGCTTGCGGTCCGGGCGAACGCGGATACGGCCGAGGATGCTGTCCGCGCGAGATCACTTGGCGCGCAGGGTATCGGCCTGTGCCGGACCGAGCACATGTTCCTCGGGGACCGTCGGACGCTCATCGAGCGTGTCATTCTGGCGCGTACCGCCGCGGACCGCGACGCGGCGTTGGCCGCGCTGCTGCCGTTGCAGCGCAGCGACTTCACGGAGCTGCTCGACGCGATGGATGGCCTCCCGGTGAACATCCGGCTGCTGGATCCGCCGCTGCACGAGTTCCTCCCCGACCGCACCGAGCTCGCGGTGAAGGTGGCGCTCGCCGATGCCGCGGGCGAGACGGGCGCGCAGATCGACAACGAGCGCAAGCTGTTGGCCGCCGTGGAGGGTCTGCACGAGTCGAACCCGATGCTCGGCTTGCGCGGAGTCCGCCTCGGGCTCGTCACCCCAGGCCTGTTCGCATTGCAGGTGCGGGCGATCGGCGAGGCCGCCTGCGATCAACTCGCCTCCGGTAAGAACCCGAAGGTCGAGATCATGGTGCCGCTGGTGGGCTCGGTGATGGAACTGCACCTGGTGCGCGACGAAGCGGAACGGATCATCGCCGAGGTGGCCGCCGAGCGCGGTGTCGCGCTGTCGATCCCCATCGGCACGATGATCGAGCTGCCGAGGGCCGCGCTGACCGCACACCGGATCGCGGACGCCGCGGACTTCTTCTCCTTCGGCACCAACGACCTCACGCAGACGACGTGGGGCTTCTCGCGCGACGACGTCGAATCATCGTTGTTCGCCGCGTATATCGACAAGGGTGTGTTCACGATCTCGCCGTTCGAGACGATCGACGCAGACGGTGTCGGACGGCTCGTGGAGATCGCCGCCAGAGAAGGCCGCAAGACCAAGCCCGGTCTCAAGCTCGGCGTGTGCGGCGAGCACGGCGGCGATCCGGAGTCGATCCACTTCTTCCACCAGACGGGACTGGATTACGTGTCCTGCTCACCGTTCCGGTTGCCGGTGGCCCGCCTGGAAGCGGGCCGCGCAGCCGTCGGCTGAGCGCCGGCGATCAGCGGTCGCACCTGCCTGCCGATGACGTCGACGAACGCGTCGAAGTCGGCGTCGGCGCGGGGTTGGAACACGATGGTGTCGGCGCCGGCATCGATCCACCGTCGGGTGCCTGCGGCGATGTCTTCCGCTGATCCGTGGACGGCGCGGTCCTCGGACGGGTCAAGCTTCCAGAATTCCACCTCGTCGCGCGCCTGCTGGGCGGCGTCGGAGCCTGTGCCGCAGATGAGATAGACGACGGTCGAATGCATATGCGATGCCGCGCTTTTGGCGCGACCCGCGTCGATGTGCCGACCCGCCGCCCGGAGTTCGTCCGGCGAGGTGCCGCCGGTGATCACGGTGCCCGACCCGATCTCACCGCTGAGTTCCAGGGTGCGGGGTCGTTCGGCGCCGATCAGCAGGCCGATGGTCGAGCTCGGCGGCCAGTCGAGACCGACGTCGGAGATCGTGACGTACCGACCGTCGAAGGTGACGCGCTCACCGGCCAAGAGCCCGGAGAGCACCGTCACGTACTCGCGTAGCAGGGTCATCGGCGACGCGACCTTTTCGCCGATCTGTGCCATCCAGTCCTGAACCCCGTGCCCGAGGCCGACCCGGACACGGCCGGGGTAGGCCCTGTCGAGGGTCGCGATCTCCATCGCGGTCACAGCGACGTTCCGCATCGGTACCGGCAGCACGCCGAGGCCGACGGTGAGTGTCTCGCTGTTCGCCAGAGCGATCGCGGCCGCGGAGATCCCGCCTGCAAGGAAGCAGTCCTCCCACAACCACAGCTCGTCGAGACCGGCGGCGTCGGCCGCCCGCGCAGCTCCCGCGAGCCGGGCGGGGTCGATTGACGGACGGAACACTGCGCCGATGCCGACGCCTGCGGAGGTGGTCATCGCCTTCGATCATTCTCGCCCGCATGCCGACGCCTCACACAGGGTCGCCCTGACGGGCCGCGGAGATGACCGTGATCGGGCGTTGTCACAATCGAGGTGGAGCGAGGAGGACGCAATCATCCCCACGAGGTCGTCGGCGAAGAGCGGGATGTCCGTACTGACCGCCGTGGCAATCATGTTGGTAGCGGCGAACCTCCGGCCCCCCGTCGTGGCCGTCGCCCCTCTGGTCGATGACATCAGCACGGCGATGGGGTGGAGCTCTGCAACGACAGGCCTGCTCACGACGCTTCCCGTGCTGATGTTCGGCCTTGCGGCACCGGCAGCGCCGTGGATTGCGGCACGGTTCGGCATCGAACGGACGGTCTTCGGCGCGCTTGTGCTCCTGATCGTCGCGATCACGTTGCGGCTTCACGCGAGCTCTGCAGCGCTTTTCGCAGGATCGATACTCATCGGGTTGGCGATCGGCGTGTGCAACGTCGTGCTCCCCGCATTGATCAAGCGCGACTTCGCTCACCGGTCCGGTCTGATGACCGGCTTGTACTCGATGACGCTGTCGGGAGGTGCCGCGGCCGCGGCGGCGCTGTCGGTACCGATCAGCGAGTCGCTCCACGGCAACTGGCGTCAAGCTCTCGCGGTCTGGGCTTTGTTCGCGCTGTGTGCACTCATCGCGTGGCTCCCGCAACTCCGGCTGATCCATCGCATCGAGGTCGGCCGACGCAGCGCATCGCTGTGGAGGAACCGCATCGCGTGGGCGGTCACCGTGTTCATGGCGACACAGTCCTTCATCTTCTTCACGTTCGTGGCATGGCTTCCCAAGTACCTCATCGACCGTGGGATGACACACGCCCATGCCGGCGCGGTGTTGGCGGTGGGACAAGTTGCCGCACTTGTCATGTCGCTGGTAGCACCTGTCGTCGCCGGCCGATTCGCCGATCAGCGGCGGGTCACGTTCGCCATCCTGGCCGTCTGTGCGGTCGGATTCGTCGGACTCTTGGCCACAGACCGCTTCGCCGTCCTCTGGGTTGCGCTGATCCTCGCCGGACCCGGTGCGTCGATCGGCCTCGCGCTGCTGTTCATGGTTCTCCGCAGCACCTCGGCGACGCAAACGAGTCAGGTCTCCGGTATGTCACAAAGCACGGGATACGTCCTCGCAGCGGTGGGTCCGGTGACGATCGGCGCGCTGCACGACGCGACTGGATCCTGGGTCACGGCCATGGGCGCCTTGGGTTTGGTTCTTGTACCGCAGGCATTGTCGACGGTGTGGGCAGGGAAGAACATCACGATGCAGTCGAGCGAGGCCGATTCGCGTCGATGACGGCGAGCAACGGCCTAACCTCGCGCCATGGAGCGTATCTGGCAATGGGCCTGGGATCGGTACGGGCCGCGGTACATGTGGTTCGGAGCCACGGTCGCGTTTCTTGTTTCGCTGCCGATCTACGGCGTCTTCCTGTCGCTCCCGATCGTCGCGTTCGAGGGCTCCGGTCGCCGTGTCGAGGCGGTCGTCATCACGGTCGCTGCGGTGGCGCTTCTGGTGGGAATCCTGGTAATCCCCGGATATCGGCTCTTCGTTCCCGCGCAGCGGTGGGCGGCCGGTCATCGGGTCGACCGAGTGAGCGCTCTCGAAGGCACCTACGCGTACGTGAGGAAGGCGAGTACCAGGGCTGTTTGGGCAACGGGTGCGTGGGCGGCAGGGTTGTCCGTTGCCATCGGTGCGGTGTCCGGGGCCACGTCGCCGCGCCTTGCGCAATACGCCGTCCTCGGCGCCGCTGTCGGAATGGGAGTGCAGCTCATCGCTTTTCACAGCATCATAGAAGGAATGATGCGTCCGGCCAGGGTTGCTCTGGTCGCTGACAGCGACATAGGCGACTCGTTGCCGCGCTCCCGTCCCACGTTCGCGACGCGGTCGAATATCTCGATGGTCGCGGTGGCTTTCGGGTTCGCGATGGTGGGTGCGTTGGTGGCTGCCGTCGTGAACCGAGTGAATGACGTCCCGATCCTCGCTGTGGTGATCGGAGCCGGCCTGGCGGTTGTGTATGCGGTCCCGATTTCGGTGGGGATCGGGTTCTCGCCATCGCTTCAGCCGATTCGTGACCTTGCCGCGGGGGCCGACCGGGTGGCAGCCGGTGACTACGGTCGCCGGTTGCCGGTGGTGCAGGACGATGACCTGGGGGCGTTGGCAGGGTCGTTCAATCGGATGCAGGCGGGTTTGGTTGAGCGGCAGCGTCTTCAGGGTGCGTTTGGGACGTATGTGGATCCGGTGTTGGCGTCGCGGTTATTGGAGCAGGGTGATGATGTGTTCACCGGTGAGCGGCGTGAGGTGACGGTGATGTTTGTCGATATCCGGGATTTCACGCCGTTTGCGGAGTCGAATTCGGCTGAGGACACGGTGTCTCGGCTCAACGCGTTGTTCGAGATC
>DATEIG010000582.1:0-4471 GCA_035279185.1 Mycobacterium sp. | reverse complement strand
GTCATCGTCAAAGACGACTCGGACGCCTCGCTGTGGCACATCGCCACCATCACGGGCCGACGCGAAGAAGGCGGCATCGCGCTGACGGGCCGATCCGCCCGCTCGGTCGACGAGGCCGAGCACGAGATCTTTCTGATGCGGCTCGCGGCAGCGCTGGAGCAAGCATGACGCACCTGCCCTCTCGGGCGATCTATGGCTACGCGCCGAGCTTCAGTGTCGCCGCGGGGGAATCGATCTCGTTCCATGTGAGCACCCACAACGTCGCCGAGTACCGGGCCGATGTGGTGCGGCTGCATCACGGCATCGACGTACCCGGCAGCCCCGGACTCCGCGAGGAGGAGGTCCCCGCCGACATCAACGGCCGATACCCGGGCGCTGAGCATGCGACATGGTGCGGGTCCTACGTCGAGGTGCCCGATCCGACCGGTGCTCTGCGGTGCGCGACCGCGATGACGATGGAGCTGTCGCTGTACCCCACGCTGCTCGACCGCGACCGCCAGGCGGTGATCGGCAGCTGGGATACCGCGACCGAGGTCGGTGTCCTTCTGGCACTCGAGCACGGCAGGCTCGTCCTGCATCTCGGCGGCGAATCGCGTTGCTTCAGCGTCGGTTTGGAGCGCCCGCTCGAGCCCTTTCGCTGGTACGCCATCTCGGCGGGCTTCGACCTGGCTGCCGGGACGCGGTGGCTCTCGCAGACCCCTGCCGGAGCGTTCGGTGACCGCGCGAACCCGTCGGCTTCCAGCGCCGCGGCCGAGCGCGCCGAGGCCGAGGTCGATCTCACGGAGGTGACGTACAGCGCCCCGTTCCGGATCGGCGCTGCGTCGAGGCGGTCCGATGGCCGGTGGTGGCCGGTTTCGCTGTACAACGGCAAGATCGGCAATCCACGGATCGCAGACAGCGACGAAAATCTCTTGGCGGCATGGGATTTCGCCGCATCGGATCGATCCGACGGCGCCCTGCTGCAACACGTCGAAGATACGTCCGGTCACGGCCTGCACGGCGTCGCCGTCAACGCGCCGACCCGGGGCGTCACCGGTATGACGTGGCGCGGCGTGGCCGACGATTTCCGTTCCGAGCCTTCGGAGTACGGCGCCATCCACTTCCACGAGGACGATCTGGAGGATGCGCGGTGGCCGGCGGCGGCGGAGTGGAGCGTGCCGCCCGAGACCGCGAGCGGTGTTTACGCCCTGCGGTTGCGGGCAGACGGCTACGAGGAGCACATCCCGTTCGTCGTCACACCCGCCGCCGGCCGGCCGCGCGCAACGGTGGCGCTGCTGCTGCCGACCGGTTCCTACCTGGCGTATGCGAACGATCGACTGCCGGTGGACGCCGACGGGGCGGAGTTGCTGATCGGGCACGTCCCCGTTCTGCAGCGCGAAGACCTGGAACTGCAGGCGCACTACGACTTCGGGCGATCCTGCTATGAGCTCCACCCTGACGGCTCCGGCGTCGTCTTCAGCTCGCGTCGCCGCCCCATCCTGAACATGCGTCCGCGCTATCTCGGCTGGTTCATGGCCTCGGGTCCGTGGCAACTGCCCGCGGATCTGTGCATCGTGGATTGGCTCGACCAGACAGGCATCGAGTACGACGTCATCACCGACGAGGACCTGCACCGCGAGGGTTTCTCGCTGTTGGACGGCTATCGGGTGGTGCTCACCGGAAGCCATCCCGAATACATCTCGACGCCGGAGATCGAGGCGGTCGAGCGCTACCTGGCATCGGGTGGGCGCCTGATGTATCTGGGCGGGAACGGTTTCTACTGGCGGGTGTCGTACGACCCCGAGCGTCCGCACCTGATGGAAGTCCGCCGAAGCGTGAACGGGTCGCGGCCGAACACGGCGGCGCCCGGGGAGGATCGGCACTCCTCGACCGGCGAGAAGTGCGGATTGTGGCGCAATCTCGGTCGCTCGCCCCAGCGGTTGCTCGGGGTGGGGATGGGAAGCGAGGGATTCGACTACTCGGTGCCGTACACCAGGCTGCCCGATTCGTATCAGCCTGCAACGGCGTTCGTCTTCGACGGAGTCACCGGCGATGTCTTCGGTGACTATGGCGTGATGGGCGGCGGAGCGGCGGGTGCCGAGCTCGACCGCTACGACATCGAACTCGGTTCGCCGCCTGAGGCTTTCGTGCTCGCGACGTCGGTGGGCCGGCATTCGGACAACTATCAGGAAGCGTCTGAGGATCTGTTCGAGACGCCACCGACGACGGGGGGATCGCAGAGTCTGGCTGTCCGCTCAGACGTGGTGTACTTCCCCGTCGACGGCGGCGGAGCGGTCTTCTCGGTCGGGTCGATTGCGTGGACCGGCGCGCTGTCGCACAACGGCTACGAGAACGACATCGCCCGGATCACCAAAAATGTGCTGCGGCAGTTCGCGGACACCTAGGCCGCTTCCTGCAGCGTCCGTGGGGCCCGCTCGACGCGCCCGCGATAGTTCGCTCGATACACATCGAGTTCGTGCGGGTGCAGAGTTTCGGTCCAGATGCTCAGCTTGTATTTCGAACCGGCAGCCTGCGCGGCACGCTTCCGCCTTGCGGCGGCGGTACGAAAGCCGACGATCGACGCCGTCAGACTCGCAACCAGGGCAACGGCCGCCGCGCCGGCGACCCCGCTGTCCAGCGCCAGTGCGGCGACGAAAACACCCAAACCGACGAACGCCACGAGCAGGAGCACGTAGGCGACGTAGGTGATTCCCGCGGTTGTGGTGCTCTTCGACATGGTTACCTCTTTCCTTTCAGGACCTCTTCGCCCTCGGGTGGAGCTACGCTACGCGTAGCGAAGCGCTACGATCAGTGTAGCGTGTGCGGAGTCGGATCTATTCCCCTGATCGAATCGGGTGCGTCATGGCGGAGAGCGTCGAGAACCGGATCAGCGAAACGACGTTGCATCTGCTCCGTGCCGGGGGTCCTCGTTCGGTCACAGTTGAAGCAGTCGCCGCGAACTCGGGCGTCGCCAAGACAACGATCTACCGCCGCCACCGGGACCGCCGGGACATGCTTGCGGCTGCGCTGTCCGACCTCGCGTCCCCCACGCCACTGGACCCGACGACGTCACCGCCGGATCGGCTGCGCTGGGTCATCAAGCATGCGGTCGAGGCCGTCGAGGACGGTGTCGGGCTCGGTGGTGTCGCCGCGATGCTCACGGACGACGACCCCGAGTTCACGACCCTGTTCCGTCAGATCCTGGTGCGCCAGCGCAGTCAACTGGCAAAAGCGATAGACCTCAGCAAGTCTGATGGATCGATGCGTGCCGACATCGACAGTGCAACCCTCGTCGACGCGGTCGTCGGTGCGTACATTGCCGAGTACGCGCGTACCGGCCGAATCGCTCGCGGATGGCAGGAGAGGCTGTTCAAGCTTTTCTGGCCCGCAGTCCAGCCGGATTGACGGCGCTGCTCGACTACGGCAGCACCGTCTTCATCAGCATCACGTTGTAGTCCGACCACAGCGAGAGGTTGTAGTAGATCTCCCTACCCGTCGACCACGGGTGGAGATACGGCGCATAGATACCGCCGGGAAAGTCGCTCGAGGCGACCAGCAGCTGCTCGGGGCCCCACGGCCCCTGCGGGGCGGGCGCGGTTCTTGCCACCACGTCGTTGTTCCCGTTGCAGTACAGCGCGAGGAACTGCTTCAGGTGGTTGTTGTACTGCACCGACATCTCGCCCACGGGCCCGGGGATGACCGGTTGCGCCGCACCCGGATTCTGGGGCACCCAGTTGCCGCCGTCCCAATACTCGTAGCGACTCAGTTCCGGCACGGCGTTCTGCGGCACGCGTGAGACGAACGCGGATCCACTGCGTCCCGACGGCGTTCCGTACGAATACAGGTACCCGTCACCGCCTTTGAGGAATGCACCGACTTGGAACTTCTCACCGCCCGGCACGTACGGCACCCGCGGCGTCGCGTCTCCCGACGCGGGTCGGACACTCTGCGGGTAGACGCCCCAGTGCTCGCCGTTGTCGGGCGAGACCGCGATCGCCGAGAAGTTCGTCGTCCACTGGCCGGGGCTGTCCCAACTGCGGATCGACATGAAGCTCATGTACTGCGTCTTGCCGATCGCGATCCCGGACGTCGGGATGATGCCCGTCTCCGAGTTCGCGAACTTGATGCTGTTCACGATCTGCTTGGACAGAGCGGGCGCCCACAGGGGTGAACCCGAATACTTGTTGTTGACAACGCCATTCGGAATGGCGACCGTCTTGTCCAGAGCGCGGTCGTTGGTGCGGAACATGACGTTGTACCGCCACTGCCTGCCCTTGACGCTGCAGTACCCGAGCGTGTCACCGAAGGCCATCAGCACCTGGTTGTTCACGGGATCGCCGTTGTCCCACATGATGCCGAGATCGGTACCGGTGATCGCGAAGCGTTTGATGGTGTCGTTCGGGCTCTGCGGGCCCGTTACCCAGCCGACGAGCGCTGTGCCCGGCGGCGGACCGGGCGGGGGTGCGGGTGCGGGTGCGGGGCCAGGAGCCGG
>DATEIG010000581.1:0-8100 GCA_035279185.1 Mycobacterium sp. | reverse complement strand
CGCCGCGCTTGAGCCGATCCTTGAGTTCGGCACGTGCTCGACGTGCGGCAGCAGCCTTCTCCAACGCTGCCGCGCGCTGTTCGTCGGTCAACTGGGGAAGGGCCACGGGTTCCTCCGTCTCGTCACCATTACTTTTCTTCTTGACTGGTCATGACACCAGCCAGCAGCGACGACCGTACCCACGCATCCTGACGAAAGCGAACCCCACCCCCGGGTTCCGGCGTCAAAAGCCCAGCTTGCTCGCTGCCGGCGTGCAGAGCCGGGGAAACTCGTGGTGACAGTGTGATTGCCGGGAATGTCGGAGAAATGCCAGCTCAGCGGTGGTTTCGGGGGCGATTTCGCGGGTGGGGCGACCGTCACGGGGGTCAATTGGGCGCCTAGGCGCCTCTGTGAACCTTCAAAAAAAGAAAATTTTGCCTGGTCATCGCGTTTCGGGCGTGTCGTGGCCGCATCACGACGGTGTGCCGACGCTCTCGACAGGCGTCAACGACATTGTGTAGTAGGAAGCAGTTCGGCATAGCTTCGTGACGTGTCGAAAGGGTGCAGGCGGGTCGCTGCGGTCATCGTGGTGCTCGTCGCAGTGCTCGCGACGAGCGTCGCCGCGCCCGCCTGGGCGTGCGGGTGCGGGGCCTACATCCCGGACCGCGGCGGCGCATCCGTGGTCGACGAACGCGCGCTGATCGCCTGGGACGGGGCCCGCGAGGACATTCTGATGGCGTTGCGCGTCACCGGAAGCTCGGACAGCGCCGCATGGGTGATGCCGGTGCCGTCGACGACCCGGGTGTCGCTCGGAGCGGCGGAGGCGTTCACCGAACTCGAGCGACTCACCGCTCCGCGCATCGAGTTTCGGGACTCGTGGTGGCCGACATTCAGCTGGCTGGGAACCGACGAGGCATCCGAGGGCGCCCTTGGGGCCGCGCCGCCGGGCGGAGTGAATGTTCTCGACCGCCGGCGCATCGGGCCCTTCGATGTGACGCGGCTGGCCGCAGACGACCCGGACGCCGCCGCAAAATGGTTGGCGGACAACGATTTTCCGAATCCTGACGGACTCGACGCGAACCTGGCGCACTACATCTCCGACGGTTGGCAGATCGTCGCCGTCAAACTGGTTCCTGCGTCGAAGGGCGAACCGCTGACCGGCGACCTCCAGCCGCTGCGGCTTTCGTTCGCCGCCGAGCAGATGGTCTATCCCATGCGACTGTCCCGGTCGGCCACCACGCCACAGACGGTCGACCTCTTCGTCCTGGCCGACCATCGCATGGATCCCACATCGGTTCCGGTGGCGGCAGAGACGCCGACGCTCGAATTCGCGGGCCGCATCGACCGAACCGAGGTCTCCCCCGCGCTCGCGGACTTCGCCGGCGACGGCGCCTTTCTCACGCGCTGGTCCAACCACCTCGTCGACCCTGCCGCGATCGAGGGTGACTACACATTCGGGCCCGCCGCAGAGGACACCTCCTATCAGAGGGTCGTCTATCGCGATCGCAACCGCGGCGATGTGACGGGTCTCGCAATGCTAGGAATACTCGCATTCGTCACCGTGATCCTGTTGACCACGAGGCGATTTCGGAGCGTTACCCACTGCACAGCGCGCACCTAACGTCACCACAGTGCGCCCCCAAACGACGGCCCTAGCGTCATCGTGGTGAGGCGAACACGCGCCCACACATGACAAGTGGAGTGACACAGATGACCGTGAAACGGGCCATTTACGCATCGACGCTCGCTGCGGGCGTTGGACTGGCAGGGGTGTTGGGTGTCGGGCTCGGCACCGCGTCCGCCGATCCTGGCAGGCCCTGCAACGCGCCGGGTGCGCCGGCCTGCAACGACCAGCACCGCAATGACGGACGTCCGGGCGACGACCGCGGCCCCGCCCCGGTGGACTGGCATCAGCGCGGCATCGACCAGGCTCGCGGCGATCACCAGCCCTTCAACTGGAACGGTCAGCAGGTGACACCGATGCCTGCCGGCAACGGCATCGGCTGGGGCTTCTGGTTCAACGGGTCGTGGATTGCGCTGTAGACGACGCTGATTCGAGACGGCGGGGCACGACGTGTGTCCCGTCGTCGTCAGCGTGTGATCTCCACCAGCACCCACGCGTTCGCCGATGGGGTCGCGAAACCCGTTGCGACAGCGGCAGTCACCCGGTCTAGGCGCTCATGCCAGATACGAGACCGCATCTCGCATCTTCTCGGCCGCTGCGCGCAACGCCGCCGTGTCGGGGCCGGCGCGCAGAATCTCCCGCGACACCGCGGGCAGCAGCTGCCCGGGCTTGGCGCCTCCGAAGCCGCGCAGATCCTCGGGCCTGCCCCCCTGCGCGCCGACACCGGGGACGAGCACCGGACCGTTCAGCGCACCCACGTCGGGAGGCGACGAGAGCGTGGCGCCGACGACGACGCCGACCGATCCGAGTTCCGATGACTCGGCGTTGACGGCCGCGGCCGCGTCGACGATCGACTGCGCCACCGTGCGACCGCTGGCGACCGCGCGCTGCACACTCGCCCCCTCGGGGTTGGACGTGGCGGCGAGGACGAACACCCCGCGCCCGCGCTCGGCGGCGACGTCCAACAGCGGCTGCAGCGAGCCGAATCCGAGGTACGGGGACGCGGTGACGGCGTCGGCGGCCAGCGGCGAGTCGCCGCTCCACGCGGTGGCGTAGGCGGCCATCGTCGAGCCGATGTCGCCGCGTTTGGCGTCGGCAAGAACAAGGACGCCAACGCTGCGCAGCGCCGCGATGGTGTCCTCGAGGACCCCAAAGCCTGCGGCGCCGTACGCCTCGAAAAAGGCGACCTGCGGTTTCACCACCGCGAAATCGGCGAACACCTCGACGCAGGTGTCGCAGAACCGCCGCAGCCCGTCCGCATCGGTCGACAGACCCCACGACTGCAGCAGCTCCGGGTGCGGATCGATGCCGGGACACAGCGGACCGCGCTCGGACACCGCCTTGGCGAGGCGGCTGCCGAACCCGGGAGTGGTCAAGCCGGCCCCAGCGCGGTGTGGAGTTCCTGCAGTGACATCACGCCGATGTCGCCGCGGATCCCCGCCTCGATGCCCTGCACCGCCGCCGACGCGCCCTGCACCGTGGTCACACACGGGATGTTCATCGCCACCGCCGCCGAACGGATCTCGTAGCCGTCGATGCGCGGGCCGGAATTGCCGTAGGGGGTGTTGATCACCATGTCGACGTCGCCCGCCTTGATCGCGTCGACCGCGGATGCGGCGGGCTTGCCCTCGCCGGGCGGCTCGAAATGCTTACGCACCTCGTCGCACGGAATTCCGTTGCGCCGCAGCATCTCCGCGGTACCACCGGTGGCGAGCACGCGGAACCCGAGGTCCGCGAGACGTTTGACCGGGAACACCAGCGAGCGTTTGTCGCGGTTGGCCACCGAGACGAACACCGTGCCCTCGGTGGGAAGCGAGCCGTACGCGGCGGTCTGGCTCTTGGCGAAGGCGCTGCCGAAATTGTTGTCGATGCCCATCACCTCGCCGGTCGACTTCATCTCCGGCCCGAGCAGCGAGTCGATGTTGGAGCCGTCGGCCCTGCGGAACCGGTGGAACGGGAGCACCGCCTCCTTCACCGCGACCGGTGCGTTGCGCGGTGTCGTCGCTCCGTCGCCGGTGGCCGCCAGCACACCCTCTTCGCGCAGTTGGGCGATGGTCGCTCCGAGCATGACCCGGGCGCACGCCTTGGCGAGCGGGATGGCGGTGGCCTTGGAGACGAACGGCACGGTCCGACTGGCGCGCGGGTTGGCCTCCAGGACGTAGAGGACGTCGTCCTTCAGCGCGTACTGCACGTTGAGCAGGCCGACGACGCCGATGCCGTGCGCGATCGCCTCGGTCGCCTTGCGCACCGACTCGATGTCGCTGCGCCCCAACGTCACCGGCGGGAGGGCACACGCCGAGTCGCCGGAGTGGATCCCCGCCTCCTCGATGTGCTCCATGATTCCGCCGATGTACACCTCGGTGCCGTCGCAGAGCGCGTCGACGTCGATCTCGATGGCGTCCTCGAGGAAGCGGTCGACGAGCACGGGATGCTCGGGCGACAGTTCGGTGGCCCTGGTGATGTAGCCCTGCAGCGTTTCCTCGTCGTAGACGATCTCCATGCCGCGGCCACCGAGCACGTAGGAGGGCCGGACCAGCACCGGGTAGCCGATGTCGGCGGCGATGCGGCGCGCCTGCTCGAAGCTGGTGGCGGTGCCGAAACGCGGTGCGGGCAGCCCGGCGATGTTGAGCACCTCGCCGAACGCGCCGCGATCCTCCGCCAGGTCGATGGCCTTGGGGCTGGTGCCGACGATGGGAACACCGGCCTTCTCCAACCGCTCAGCCAGACCGAGCGGGGTCTGGCCACCGAGTTGCACGATCGCGCCTACGACGCCGGGACCGCCTGCCCCCGAGGCTGATTCGGCATAGTAGATCTCGAGGACGTCCTCGAACGTCAACGGTTCGAAGTACAGCCGGTCGGCGGTGTCGTAGTCGGTGGAGACCGTCTCCGGATTGCAGTTGATCATCACGGTCTCGAAGCCGGCGTCCGACAGCGTGGTCGCGGCGTGCACGCAGCTGTAGTCGAACTCGATGCCCTGCCCGATGCGGTTGGGACCCGAACCGAGAATGAGCACCTTCGGTTTCTCGGTCTGCGGCGCCACCTCGGTCTCGGCGGCGGGGTCGAGTTCGTAGCTGCTGTAGTGGTAGGGCGTCTTGGCCTCGAATTCGGCCGCGCAGGTGTCCACGGTCTTGTACACGGGGTGGATGCCGAGCCGTTGACGCAGCGCGCGGACTCCGACCTCGCCGGCGAGTTCGGGTCGCAGTGCGGCGATCTGGCGATCCGACAGCCCACTGTTCTTGCTGCGCCGCAACAGCTCCTCGTCGAGTACCGGCGCGTCGAGCAGTTCGGTGCGCAGCGCAACCAGACCATTGATCTGCTCGACGAACCACGGGTCGACCCCTGACGCCGCGGCGACCTCTTCGACGGATGCGCCCAGCCGCAGCGCCAGCTCGAGGTCGTAGAGCCTGCCGTCGGTCGGCGTCCTCAGCCGTTCGAGCACGTCCTCGACGGTCCCGTCGGGATCGGGCCCGGTCCAGAAGCCCGCGCGGCCCGTCTCCAGCGAGCGCATCACCTTCCCGAGCGCTTCGATGAAGTTGCGGCCCAACGACATCGCTTCGCCGACCGATTTCATCGTGGTCGTCAGCGTGCCGTCGGCGCCGGGGAACTTCTCGAAGGCGAACCGGGGCGCCTTGACGACGACGTAGTCGAGCGTCGGCTCGAAGCACGCCGGGGTCTCCTTGGTGATGTCGTTGAGGATCTCGTCGAGCGTGTAGCCGATGGCGAGTTTGGCGGCCATCTTTGCGATCGGGAAGCCGGTCGCCTTCGACGCCAGCGCCGAGGACCGCGATACGCGCGGGTTCATCTCGATGACGATCAGCCTGCCGTCCTCGGGGTTGATCGCGAACTGGATGTTGCAGCCGCCGGTGTCGACACCGACCTCGCGCAGCACCGCGATGCCGAGGTCGCGCATCGTCTGGTATTCGCGGTCGGTCAGCGTCATCGCCGGCGCGACGGTGACCGAGTCGCCGGTGTGCACGCCCATCGGATCGAAGTTCTCGATCGAGCAGACGACGACCACGTTGTCGTGGTTGTCGCGCATCAGCTCGAGCTCGAATTCCTTCCAGCCGTAGATCGATTCCTCGATCAGCACGTTGGCCGACGGCGACGCGGCGAGCCCGTCGCCCGCCATCCGGTCGACGTCCTCGGCGGAGTACGCCATGCCCGAGCCGAGGCCGCCCATCGTGAACGACGGCCGCACGACGACAGGAAGGCCGAGTTCGCCGACCGTCTCGCGGACCTCGTCCATGGTGAAACACACTCGCGAGCGGGCGGACTCGCCGCCCACCTTGGCCACGATGTCCTTGAACCGCTGCCGGTCCTCGCCGCGCTGGATCGCGTCGAAGTCGGCGCCGATCATCTCGACGCCCCAGCGTTCGAGCGCACCGCTCTCGTACAGTGAGACCGCGGTGTTCAGCGCGGTCTGCCCGCCGAGCGTGGCCAGCAGCGCGTCGATCTTGTTGCCGCGCTCAGCTTGTTGGGCGATGACGCGTTCGACGAACGCCGGGGTGATCGGCTCGACGTAGGTGTGGTCGGCGTACTCGGGGTCGGTCATGATCGTGGCCGGGTTCGAGTTGATGAGGGTCACTTGAAGGCCCTCGGCGCGCAGCACGCGGCAGGCCTGCGTACCCGAGTAGTCGAATTCGGCGGCCTGGCCGATGAGGATCGGCCCCGAGCCGATGACCAGGATGTGGTTCAGATCGTCGCGCTTCGGCATCTACTTCTCCCCTGCCATCAGGTCGACGAACTGGTCGAAGAGGTAGTTGGCATCGTGGGGCCCCGCCGCCGCCTCCGGGTGATACTGCACCGAGAAGGCGCGCCCACTGACGAGCTTGATGCCCTCCACCACACCGTCGTTGGCGCATGTGTGGCTGACCTCCGCTTCGCCGAACTGGGTGTCGAACCGTTCGCCCGCTTCACCTTCCAGCGCGAACCCGTGGTTCTGCGCGGTGATCGCCACGGACCCGGTCTGGTGGTCGATCACCGGCACGTTGATCCCGCGGTGCCCGAACGTCATCTTGTAGGTCGAGCGGCCGAGCGCCCGGCCGAGAATCTGGTTGCCGAAGCAGATACCGAACAGCGGCATGCCCGCACCGAGTACCTCGCGGGTGACGCCGACGATGTGGTCGGCGGTCGCGGGGTCGCCCGGCCCGTTCGACAGGAACACGCCGTCGGGCTTGATAGCGGCGATCTGGTCGAAGGTCGCCGAGGATGGCAGCACGTGGCTACGGATGCCGCGCCGAGCGAAGTTGCGCGGCGTGTTCGTCTTGATGCCGAGGTCGATCGCGGCGACCGTGAACCGTTGTCCCCCTTCGGGTTCGACGACGTAACCGCTGTCGGTGCTGACCTGTCCCGCGAGGTCGGCGCCGAGCATCGACGCCTGCCCGCGAACGCGTTCGAGCAGTTCGTCGGGTTCGGCGAGCGCATCGCCGGAGAACACGCCGGCCTTCATCGAACCGAAATTGCGCAGGTGGCGCACCACGGCGCGGGTGTCGATGCCCGCGATGCCGACAATGCCCTGCCGGACGAGTTCGTCCTCCAGGGTCCCCGTAGCCCGCCAGTTGGAGGCCCGCGGCGACGGGTCGCGCACCGCGTAACCGGCGACCCAGATCTTGTCGCCGCGACTCTCGGCGTCCTCGTGGTTCCAGCCCGTGTTGCCGATCTGCGGCGCGGTCGCTATCACGATCTGGCGGTGGTAGCTGGGGTCGGTCAGCGTCTCCTGGTAACCGGACATGCCGGTCGAGAACACCGCCTCGCCGAGCGTCTGTCCGACGGCCCCGAATGCCGTGCCGGTGAATATCCGGCCGTCGTCGAGAACCAGTAGTGCCTTGCTCAAGCTGCTTCCTCCCCGAGCCATTGGGCGTACTCCGCACGGTCGTTGCCGCGGAACCCGGTGTCGATCTCCGTGCCTGACGGTAGCCGCCACCTGATCGCGAGGATGCCCGCGTGCGTCATGGCCTTACCCGCGATGCCGCGTTCGGTGCGGATCGCGGTGATCGACTCGTCGGGGATCCAGATCGGCCTGGCTCCTGTTCGCTGGAGCATGATCCCCTCGGGATAGCGGGTCAGCACGGCCTTCGTGCGGTAGCCGAGGTCGCCGACGGCGATCCGGTCCTGCCAGCTGGGTGCGAGCGTGCTGCCGACGTAGAGGCCCTTCGTCGCCGGCACGATCGCCGGTCCCACGGTGTCGGGCATGGCAGGCAGCGTGCCGATCAGCTCCGCCTGCCGCAGGGCCCGGTTGCGCCAACCCCGCAGAATCGCCTGGACCGCCAGCCCCAAGGCCACCGCCAGGACGGCGGCCACGATCAGCGATCCCACGAGCGTGCCGGTGTTCATGCTGGCGATTTTCCGTCCCTGGCGGTGACCTTGCCACGTAACAGGGTCAAGGTCACAGCGCCGGGCAGCGTCATGGACTCATACGGCGTGTTGTCGGACCGGCTGGCCATGTCGGCGCCGGTCACGGTCCAGGTCGCGTCGGGGTCGACGACCGTCAGATTGGC
>DATEIG010000580.1:0-2179 GCA_035279185.1 Mycobacterium sp. | reverse complement strand
AGGTCGACCGAGCCCATCCGCCTGAAGAGCGCGAGCCTGGTCGGCACTGTCCACTCACCCTGCCTCCTGAGCGAGCCCATGACGCCGCGCAGCTCGACACGGTCGGTGGCTGACGTGACGATGGCGCCGGGTCCCGGGAGGTCACCGACGAGCGTGTCGAGGTCGGAACGCATCCGTGCCTGCGACACGAGCGCGGAGCGCTCCTCGAACTCGTCGATGTCGATGAGGCCGAGAGCGACGGCGTTGTGCAGTCGACGCAGCGTGCCGTTGCGGTCGGCGTCCGATACGCGCAACACCGCGGAGTGCTCGTTGGTCCCGGTCATGGCCATTCCAAAATACGCCACAGCCGCATCAGCGACTCGGCGCTGACGCCCCCCGAATAGCTGATTCGGCCATGGCGACGCCAGCGATCTTGGTAGGTGTCTTCCATGACGCCGAATGACACCGCTGCGCCCAAGACCGTCGAAGCCTGGGCCTTCGTCCAGAAGATGATCGGCGACATCACCGGCATCATCACCGCCGACGCCGAGAACCAGCGCGAACTGTTGGAAGGGCTCGGCGTCGTCTCCCGCGTGACCGCGCTCTGCTCGGAATTGAGCGTCGAAGCCGATCCCGAGCGCCCCTGGTTCTTCGACATGTGCTCCCCCACCCGTCTCGTCGGCGGGCCGAACCCCGACGGCAGGTATCTGCTGGCGATGATCCGCGGCGACCGGGGTTATCGCGTCACGGGCACCCGCGGCACCACCGCCTACCTCGGCCTGCAGGTTCTCGCGGGCACCGGGATGACGCCGCGTCGGATGGCCGCCTACGTCAGCGACACCGATCTGAAGCTCGACAACGCAGGTGGTTTCGGCCTGGTGTTCTCCGCGGAGGAGCCCGACGATCTCGGTGGAGCGCAGTGGGTGCAGATTCCCGACGACGCGACGTCGATCGTCGTGCGTGAGTACATCGCCGACGCGGCCACCGAACACTCGGCAGAACTGCACATCGAGCCGCTGACTGATCCGCCACCACCGCGCGCGATCACCGATGACGAGGCGGCGGAACAGTTCACCGCGATGGCGTGGACCATCATGAAGCTGACCACGCTGCACCGAACCGTCAAACCCGAGCTGATGGAGCAGCCGAACACGCTCGTCACCTCGGCGGCCGCCGACCTCGGAGCCGCTGACACGACACCCGACAACCTGTACATGCTCGGCACATTCCGGCTGGCTGCCGACGAGTCACTGGTTCTCGAGTTCGAGCCGCCCGAGACCCGCTACTGGAACATCACGCTCGAGAACATCTGGCACGAGTGCCTCGAACCCCGTCGCAGACACAGCTCCGTCACCAACAAGGGAGTGACGCCGGATGACGACGGCGTCGTCCATATCGCCATCGGCGCCAATGACTTCGGGCACGGTCACTGGTTGAACACCGGCGGCAGGCATCGGGGCTTCGTGGTGTTCCGCTGGCTGGACAACCCGGATCCCCCGACGGTGTCCGTCGCGGTTCGCAGCGGCAAGGCGACGCGGTGAGCGCGGCCGACCGATTCCACCAGGACGCGTTGATCGCTCAAGCCTGCGAGTGGGCGGACAGCGACGATTTCGGCGCGGACTTCGACGAGAAGGAGACATGGCGCGAGGGTCTTGGCCTGCTCTGCGAGGACTTCGTCGCCGAAGCCCGACTCAACGGCCTCGGGGTGGAGATCGCGGCGCTGGATGTCGTGCGCGCCTTGAAGAACCGGCTACAGGTCGTCGATTGGCGCAAGAGGAATCCCGAAATCGCCGAGCAGCGGATCGAGCGGCCGATCTTCATCGTCGGGCAACCGCGCACCGGCACCACGATCCTCTTCGACCTCCTCGCCCAGGATCCGGCATTGCGACCGCCGCTCACGTGGGAGGTCGACGCGCCGTTACCCGTGCCGCAGCCCGACACCTACGACACCGATCCGAGGATCGCCGAGACGCAGGCCAGCCTCGAGATGAGCGAGCAGATCATCCCCGGCTTCATGAGTTGGCATCCGATGGGCGCCCAAGTCGGACAGGAGTGCGTACGGATCACCGCATCGCAGTTCTGCAGCATGATCTTCTCGGTTCAGTACCGGCTGCCGACCTACTACAGGTGGCTGTTGTACGACGCCGACCACTCACATGCCTACCGATATCACCGAATCTTCCTGCAGCATCTGCAATCC
>DATEIG010000579.1:0-2594 GCA_035279185.1 Mycobacterium sp. | reverse complement strand
TGGCCCACAGCGCGACCACGCGGTCCAGCGGATCGGGCGAGAACGCCATCTCGCCGGGAAGACGGACGTCGTCGATGGCGAACACACCGACGTCGATGCGGTCGTGTTTCAGGACCGGCTCGGCATGGTCTTCGCGGATCTGCTGGAGGCGCAGGCGGACGCCGTACGCGTTCTCCAGGATCTCGCGTATCTCGACTGCTCCGGAGGCTGTCGCCGTGATCCGCTCGGGCCGGCGGATAGGTGTCGCTGTATGTATTTAACTCACCTACTAAAGGTGGTTAGCGGCGAAGCTTGTGTGTTCAGCCCCCGTATGTGTCTGAGACTACCCCGCAGAAGTGCTTCTCGAACCAAACGGCACAACTGGGCGGCGTAGCGTTCCCTGCGTGAGCCTGGCCGCTGCGGTACAGCTACTGGCTGCTGAGCCACCGGGACTGCTGCCTGCCCGACAGCAGATGGCGGTCTCGCTGGGCTGGCACATCATCCTGGCCTGCTTCGGGGTTGCCTTCCCGACGATCATCTTCGTGATGCACCGGCGCGGCATCGTGCGTGACGATCCCGTCGCGCTGGGCCTGGCCAAACGGTGGGCAAAGGTGTCCGCAGTGCTCTTCGCGATCGGCGCCGTCTCGGGCACGGTGCTCAGCTTCGAGATGGGTTTGCTGTGGCCGGGCCTGATGGGCCGGTTCGGCGACGTGCTCGGCCTCCCCTTCGCATTCGAGGGTCTGTCGTTCTTCGTCGAAGCGATCTTCCTGGGCATCTATCTCTACGGGTGGGGCCGCATGCCGCCGTGGCGGCACCTGATGATGCTCGTACCGATGGGGCTGGCGGGCATCGTCGGCACCTTCTGCGTGGTGTCGGTCAACGCGTGGATGAACAACCCGACGGGTTTCGCGATCCGCGACGGTGCGGTGACCGAAGTCAATCCGTGGCGGGCCATGTTCAACGACGGCGTGTGGCTGCAGTTCCTGCACATGTGGATCGCCGCGTTCATGGTGGTCGGGTTCGTGACGTCGGGGGTGTACGCCGCGGGCCTGCTGCGGGGCCGCAACGACGCCCACCACC
This sequence comes from Mycobacterium sp., assembly GCA_035279185.1. GTDB lineage: Bacteria > Actinomycetota > Actinomycetes > Mycobacteriales > Mycobacteriaceae > Mycobacterium. The sequence goes on along the minus strand of DATEIG010000579.1, from coordinate 1,535 downwards.
GCCTGGGGTTCACCGTTCCGTTCGTGTTCGCGACGGTGGCCGCCGTCGCACAGCCGCTGATCGGCCACGTTCTCGGCATGCGGATCCACGACAGCCAGCCGGCCAAGCTCGCAGCGTTCGAACTCGCCGAGACGACGGAGGGCCCAGCCCCGTTCCGGCTCGGCGGTGTGTTGATCGACGGAGAAGTGCACGGCGCGTTGGAGATTCCGCGACTTGGCTCCGTCATCGCCCGCAACTCGCTCGACGCCCCGATCGCCGGGCTGGACACGGTGCCGAAGCAGGACTGGCCGCCGGTGAACATCACCCACCTCTCGTTCCAGTCGATGGTGATCATCGGCACCCTGCTGGCCGGCGTCGTGGTGCTGTACTGGCTCATCCGCTGGCGCGGGCGCGATCTGACCGAAAACCGGTGGTTTCTGCGCTTTTCCGTGATCGCGGGACCGTTGGCGATCCTTGCGGTCGAGCTGGGCTGGGTCGCCACCGAGGTGGGCAGGCAGCCGTGGACGGTGTGGCAGATCCTGCGCACCAGCGACGCGGCCAGCATGGCCACCGGGCTCTGGTGGAGCTACACCGTCGTCCTCGTCGTCTACGCGGGGATGACCGTCGGCGCATGGGTGGTGCTGCGGTCGATGGCGAGGCGTTGGCGCGCGGGCGAAGCCGACTTGCCGAGCCCCTACGGGCCCCCGCGGGAACAGGCTGAACCATGACCCTCGCGGCGGTGGTGGCGATGGCGATGTTCCTCGGTGTCGTGGTGTACGCGTTGTTCGCCGGCGCCGACTTCGGTTCGGGTTTCTACGATCTCACCGCTGGCTTCGGCAGCAAGGGCGACGAGCTGCGCACCCTCATCGACACCAGCATCGGACCGGTCTGGGAGGCCAACCACGTCTGGCTGATCTACATCCTCGTCATGTGGTGGACGGGCTTCCCCGCCACCTTCGCCGCCGCCACCACGACACTCTTCATCCCGCTGAGCCTGGCACTGGTCGGAATCGTGTTGCGCGGCGCGAGCTTTGCGTTCCGCAAGTATTCGGAGACGTTCGCCCAAGCGCGACTGTACGGGGCGATCTTCGCGTCGTCGTCGGTCATCACGCCGTTCTTCCTCGGCGCGGCGGCAGGCGCCATCGCGTCGGGCCGGGTGCCCGCGCAGGGATACGGCGACCTCATCGACTCGTGGGTCAACCCGACGTCGTTGGTCGGCGGATGCCTCGCGGTGGTCACCTGCATATTCCTCGCGGGGGTGTTCCTCACGGCCGACGCCGAGCGCGCCGGGCAGGTGAGCCTGGCCGAGAGCCTACGCACGCGGACGCTTGCCGTCGGCATTGCGACGGGTGTCGTGGTGTTCGCCGGCTTGTATCCCGTCGCACACGACGCGCACACGCTGAGCCACGGCCTGCGCACGGCGGCGTCGCCCCTGCTGGTGATCGCGGCGATCGCGGGCGTGGCGACGATCGTGCTGCTGTATCGGCGGCGGTATTCGATTGCGCGGATTCCGGCCGCCGCGGCGGTCACGTCGGTGGTCGCGGGATGGGGTGTCG
>DATEIG010000578.1:0-16892 GCA_035279185.1 Mycobacterium sp. | reverse complement strand
CGAGTACACCGAGGGCGTGACGGCGGCCAAGCCGAACAGCGAGCGCACCGATGTCGACCCCGACATCGGCGACGACATGGACGTCTTCCTCCAGGCCGTCGAGCTGGTGGTGTCGAGCCAGTTCGGCTCGACGTCGATGCTGCAGCGCAAGCTGCGGGTCGGCTTCGCGAAGGCGGGCCGGTTGATGGACCTCATGGAGACCCGCGGGATCGTCGGCCCCAGCGAGGGTTCGAAGGCGCGCGAGGTGTTGGTCAAACCCGACGAGCTGGCGGGCACGCTCGCGCTGATCCGCGGCGGGTCGGACGCGGCGGGCGGCGGGGACGACTAGCGCCGAGATCGACGTAATGGCGCGTCGCTCTCGCACATTCGCGCCCGTGTGTCGGTTTGGGCGTCAGAGTGTCAGCAGCATTCGGGAGTTGCCGAGGATGTTCGGCTTGACGTAGGACAGGTCGAGGAATTCGGCGACGCCGGTGTCATAGGAGCGGCACATCTCCTCGTAGACCTCAGCGGTCACGGGTGTGCCCTCGATCTCGGTGAAGCCGTGCCTGCTGAAGAACTCGGTCTCGAAGGTGAGCACGAAGATGCGCGCCAGATGCAGTTCGCGGGCCACGTCGAGCAACCGGTCGACGATCAGGTGCCCGACACCCTGACCCTTGACCTTCGGGTGGACCGCGACGGTGCGCACCTCGGCCAGGTCGGCCCACAGCACGTGTAGCGCCCCGCACCCGATCAACTCGCCGTCGCGCTCGGCGACCCAGAATTCCTGGATGCCCTCGTACAGCGTGACCAGGTTCTTCTCCAGCAGGATGCGCCCCGAGTAGATGTCGACGAGCGCCTTGATCGCGGGCACATCGGAGGTCGTGGCGCGGCGCACCACGAGTCCGTCAGGCCGTGCGTTCACAGGTGCGAGAGTATCGGTTCAGCCAACCGATATTCTTTAGCGGTGTCGGGCCAACCCTCCACCGATCCGGTGATCCCTCAGGCGAAGGTCGCCAACGTCGCGAATGTCCTCACGGGGATCCGGTTGGTGTTGGTGCCGGTCTTCCTGATCGCGCTGTTCGCCGGCGACGGTCACGAAACCGCCTGGCGTATCACCGCTTTCACCATCTTCACGGTCGCCGTGATCACGGACCGCTTCGACGGCGCCCTCGCGCGCAGCTACGGCATCGAGACCGACTTCGGCCGGCTCGCCGACCCCATCGCCGACAAGACGTTGATCGGTGCCGCCCTGATCGGCCTGTCGATGCTCGGCGAGCTGCCGTGGTGGGTGACCGTCGTCATCCTCCTCCGCGAGATCGGCATCACCGCGCTGCGGTTCGCGGTGCTGCGGCACGGGGTCATCCCGGCCAGCCGGGGCGGCAAGCTCAAGACGCTCGTGCAGGCGGTCGCTATCGGCCTGTTCGTGTTGCCACTGTCGGGGCCGTGGCTGACCGGCGCTTGGGTGGTGATGGCCGCCGCCATCCTGCTCACCGTGCTCACCGGAGTCGACTATGTCGTGTCGGCGATCCGCGATTCCCGCCGACGAGACGCAGGTCAGTAACCGTCCGAGGGCCAATTCGCGCAGGAGTCTGCTCCCCGGGAACCATCTCGCCAGTCCCTGGCGTTGCTCTAGTACCAGCCAAGTGAAGGAGAGCGCGATGGGGACATTGCTGCGCGAGGTCATCGGCGACGTGCTGCGTCGTGCCCGCATTGATCAGGGCCGCACGCTGCGCGAGGTGTCCGATGCCGCGCGGGTGAGCCTCGGCTATCTGTCCGAGGTCGAGCGGGGCCGCAAAGAGGCGTCGAGCGAGCTGCTCGGCTCGATCTGCGGCGCCCTGGACGTCCCGCTGTCGCGGGTGCTGACCGACGCGGGTGACGAGATGGCCCGCGAGGAACACAAGGCGTTCGTCCGCGAGTCGGCGACCGCCGCCAACATCGACGCCACCACCAAGGTCGTCATCCCGCACGCGGTGTCGATGGCGGTTGCCTAACTGTTCTGATCTGCGCGGAACCGATAGGTTGGCATAAGCACTCAGCAGGCAGTTTTCGACACGAAGGCGGAATGAACCCATGGCCAATCCGTTCTCCAAGGCGTGGCGCTATCTGATGGCGCTGTTCAGCTCCAAGGTCGACGAGTACGCCGATCCCAAGGTGCAGATTCAGCAGGCCATCGAGGAGGCTCAGCGCCAGCACCAAGCCTTGACGCAGCAGGCGGCCCAGGTCATCGGCAATCAGCGCCAGCTGGAGATGCGGCTCAACCGCCAGCTGGCTGACATCGAGAAGCTGCAGGTCAACGTTCGTCAGGCGCTGACGCTGGCCGACCAGGCCACCTCGGCGGGCGACGCCGCGAAGGCCACCGAATACAACAACGCCGCAGAGGCGTTCGCCGCCCAGCTCGTCACCGCCGAGCAGAGCGTGGAAGACCTCAAGGGGCTTCACGACCAGGCGTTGCAGGCCGCCGGCCAGGCGAAGAAGGCTGTCGAGCAGAACGCGATGATGCTGCAGCAGAAGATCGCCGAGCGCACCAAGCTGCTCAGCCAGCTCGAGCAGGCCAAGATGCAGGAGCAGGTGAGCGCCTCGCTGCAGTCGATGAGCGAACTCGCAGCCCCGGGCAACACGCCCAGCCTCGACGAGGTCCGGCAGAAGATCGAACGCCGCTACGCCAACGCGATGGGCGCCGCGGAACTCGCTCAGAACTCCGTGCAGGGACGCATGCTCGAGGTGCAGCAGGCCAGCGTGCAGATGGCGGGCCACTCGCGGCTCGAGCAGATCCGCGCGTCGATGCGGGGCGATGCGCTGCCGTCCGGCGGCGCGACCGGCACCGCCGCCCCCGCGACCCCTGCGTCGACGCCGGAGGCGACGCCCGAGAAGCCGATCGGCCAGTAGCGGGATTCGAGTCAGCCGTGAGTAAGCGTTCGACGGGCAGCAGGCCGGAAGCCTGGCGGTCACTCATGCAGCGCGGGATCGACACCGCCGCCGAGTTGTCCGACGTGGTGGCGCAGAAACTCAACTCCGCAGCCGACCCGCGCGCCAAACTTCTGCGCAAACGCCGGTTCGCCCTGTGGCTGACCCTGCTGTTCACCGGCGGCTGCCTGTTCTTCGTCGGGGTGACCACGCTCCTGGCGATCTGGAGCACACCGGCGTGGGCGTTGTTCATTCCGGCCCCGATCGCCGTCGGTGCCGCGTTCCTGGCCACGCTGTCCTTCCTGCGCTACCGATGGCTGCGCGGTGAACCGTTGCCGCCCCAACGGTCCCGTGCCACCCGTCGGCTGCCGCCGTGGGGCTCGGCGGCCCGGCAACCGATGGCGGCGCTGGCCGCCTCGGAGCGCGGGTTGTTCTCGCTCATCAGCGTGATGGAGCACGGCAGAATGCTGCCCGCCGACGAGTTGCGTGAACTGATCGCTGTCGCCAACCAGTCCGCGGCGACCATGGCGGCCACCGCCGACGAAGTGGTGTCGATGGAGCGGGCCATCGCCAATGCGCCGGGGTCGCGCGGCCATCTCGCGCCGACGATCAGCGCGTTCACCGCACAGCTCGACAATGGCGCCCGGCAGTACAACGACATGGTCACCGCCGCAGCGCAATTGGTGTCAGCGGCCAACAACGGGCCGATGTCGAGCTCGCCGATGTCACAGCAGCGGTATCGTCACGAACTCGGCAACGCCACCGACCGGCTGACCGGCTGGGCGCAGGCGTTCGACGAACTCGGCCAGCTCAGGCGCGCTTAGTCAGAACGTCGGCCGCAGCGACGGCGCGACCGCGCCGAGCAGCCCGCGCAGTGGCGCCTTGACGAAGAAGTCGAGGGCGTCGAAGTAGTCCTTCCACAGCGTGATCTTGCCGCCCTGGACCTCGAACACCCCGCACACCCAGAACTGGAGGCGGATAGGACCGAAGATCAGCGCGTCAGTCCGCTCGGTCAGCACGGCGTTGCCGTCAGTGGCGACCCGGTGGAACTTCACCTCGAAGCGCATCCGGCCTTGGCCCATCCGGAAGAGCTTGATGACGCGCTTGCGCCCGCGCATCTTCGTGTATCCGACGTTCAGGTAGAGCACGTTGTCGGCCAGTTGGGCGTCGGCCGTGTCGAAATCCTCGTCCTGCAGCGCGTACAGGAACGTCTCGACGGTGCGGGCGTTGGCGGTGGTGTCCACTGCGGGTGTGGTCATGGCACCCAAGGGTAGTGGCGACGTGCTGTGGCAGGGTAGCCGCATGCGCGTCGCCGTGGTGGCCGGACCCGATCCCGGCCACGCCTTTCCCGCGCTTGCGCTGTGCCTGAAACTCCTCGCGGCCGGCGACGCTCCGACACTGCTGACCGGCACCGAGTGGCTCGACACCGCGCGCACAGCGGGGGTGGACGCGATCGAGTTGGTCGGCCTCGACCCGACCTCGTTCGACGACGACACCGACGCGGGTGCCAAGATCCACCAGCGCGCGGCGCGGATGGCAGTGCTCAACGTCCCCGTGATCCGCGATCTCGCGCCGGATCTGGTGGTCTCGGACGTGATCACCGCCTGCGGCGGGTTGGCCGCGGAACTTCTCTCCCTCCCGTGGGTGGAGTTGAACCCGGCGCCGCTGTACCGGCCGTCGAAGGGGCTCCCGCCGATCGGCAGCGGGTTGGCGCCCGGCGTGGGGATCCGGGGGAAGCTGCGCGATGCCGTGCTGCGTGCACTGACCGCGCGGGCGTGGAACGCAGGCATCCGCCAGCGGTCGGCGGTGAGGGTTGAAATCGGCCTCCCTGCAACGGATCCCGGGCCGCTGCGGAGGCTCGTCGCGACCTTGCCCGCGCTGGAGGTGCCACGCCCGGACTGGCCCGACGAGGCCGTGATCGTGGGTCCTCTGCACTTCGAGCCGACGGATGCCGTGTTGTCGATCCCGCCGGGTGACGGTCCGGTCGTCGTCGTCGCGCCGTCCACCGCGTTCACCGGCGCTGTCGGCCTGACCGAGATGGCGCTGGCGACGCTGAAGCCGGGGGAGGTGCTGCCGGACGGCGCCCGTGTAGTCATCTCGAGGCTCGGCGGCGACGACATCGACGTGCCGCCGTGGGCCGTCGTCGGCCTGGGTCGGCAGGACGACCTGCTGTCGCAAGCCGATCTGGTGATCTGCGGGGGCGGGCACGGCATGGTTTCCAAGACGCTGATGGCGGGGGTGCCGATGGTCGTGGTGCCCGGCGGCGGTGACCAGTGGGAGATCGCCAACCGGCTTGTGCGACAAGGCAGTGCGCGGCTGATCCGACCGTTGCAGCCCGACGCTCTCGCGGCGGCTGTCACCGACGTCCTGACCTCTGCGGGCTACGCCGAGGCGGCCCGCCGGGCCGGCGCCACCGCGGCCGACGTCGCCGATCCGGTACGGGTGTGCCATAAGGCGTTGGAACCGACGGCGTAGATTCGGTGCCGTGCGGTTGACCGAATTCCATGAGCTCGTCGACAACCAGTTCGGCTCGGTCCGTGGCCAGTCGCTGCTCGTCGACCATGTGTTGTCAGGGATGGGGCGCACGGCCGCCCAGGCCATCGAGGACGGCGTCGAGCCGCGGGACATCTGGCGCGCGCTGTGCTCCGATTTCGACGTCCCGAAGGACCAGTGGTGACGGGCTACTCCTTGGCGCGGTGCCTGCCGCCGGGGCTGTCGTCGTCACCCAACGCGGGAACGCTTTCGTCGCCCCGGTAGGTGCCCGACGGGCGATCCTCGCCACCCGAGGGTTCATCGGAGCCGGTGTCCCGCGTGCCGGGCGCCGGTTCTCCAGCGAAGCGGTCTTGGGGGCTGCTCATTGCTACTCCTCACAGTCGTCGCGCAGGGCTGTCGCGGTGACCCTTGTGGCTACCCGGGGACCGGCGGGACGAAACGGGCGCTCATCGAGTCGTTGACGAGGTCCACCGTACGTCGGGTGGCTTCGGCGAGCGCGGCGCACTCGGTGTCCGTGATGACGTCGCACACCCAGTCCCAGTGGGCGGTCACGATGTCGCCCGGCCTGGGCGCTGCGGTCGTCGCCGCATCGCCCTTGCGCCACCGCGCATGCTCGACCACCGCAGCCCCGAGCCCGAGAACACGCTGTTCGAAGGTCAGCGGCGACGATCTGAGCGCGACGAAGTCGCCCTCGACGGATTCCACCGTGCCCCAGCGGATCCGACAGTTCTGCATCACCCGCAGCGGTGTCGTCGGGTCCCGGTCGAGAAACAGCACCCAGGGGTACACGACGAACACGTGAAAGCTGTGGTGCGCCAGCACTTTACCGCTCGTGAGCTCCGACAGCAGGCCCGTTGTCTGGCCGGTGAACGCGCTGCGCAGTCGCGTCAACAGCTCATCGGGGTCGGTCTTGTCGAGCAGCGGGCCGCCCACCCAGTAGGAGCGGACGACGGCGTCGTCCAGCGGGTCGGGCACCTCAGCGACGTTCGCGAGGGCCTGTAGGTAAGGCCATGCGCCGTCGAATTCCCCTGCGTGAGAGGCCAGCTCGTCCCGCGACGTATCGGTGGGGCCGCAGTACCCCAGCTCGTTGGGTGGGAATGCGTAGCAGGAGAACAGCTCGCGACCGTCCATTCAGCAGATCCGCGGCAACTGTTCGCCGATCGGCAGGTCGACGACCCGCGTCCCGCCCAAGGCTGTTTTCGCCGACACCATGCCGGGATGCTCGGCGACGCACTCGCCGATCACCGCCGCCCGGGCACCCAGGGGATGCTCGCGCATCGCGGCCAGCACCCGGTCGGTTTCGCGGGCAGGCACGAACGCGAGCAGCTTGCCCTCGTTGGCGACATACAGCGGGTCGAGGCCGAGCAGGCCGCACGCGTCACGCACCTCGGCCGGTATCGGAAGCGCGCGCTCGTCCAGCGAGACACCGACCTTCGCGGTCTTGGCGATCTCGTTCAACGTCGCGGCGACGCCGCCGCGGGTGGGGTCCCGCAGCACGTGGATGTCGGCGCCGGTGTCGAGCATCGCCGCCACCAGACCGTGCAGTGGCGCCGTGTCACTCGCGATCGTGGTGGCGAATTCCAGCCCCTCGCGGCAGCTCATCACCGCCACCCCGTGGACGCCGATGTCGCCACTGACGATGACCGCGTCGCCCTTGGTGGCGCGCTGCGGACGGATGTCGGCGCGCTCATCGACAAGGCCGATGCCCGCCGTGTTGATGTAGACGCCGTCGCCGTGACCGGAGTCGACCACCTTGGTGTCGCCGGTGACGAGCTTGACGCCTGCGGCCATCGCGGCAGTTCCGACGGCGTGGGCCACGCGGGCGAGTTCGTCGAGGGAGGTGCCTTCTTCGAGGATGAAGGCGGTCGACATCACCATCGGCCGCGCACCGGCCATCGCCAGGTCGTTGACCGTGCCGTTGACGGCGAGATCGCCGATCGAGCCGCCGGGGAACACCATTGGCTTGACCACGAACGAGTCGGTGGAGAACGCCAAGCGGGTGGTCCCGATGTCGAAGACCGCCGAATCACCCATACCGGCGTCGGCCGCGGGGCCGAATGCGGGAAGGAAGAGGTGCTCGATCAGTTCACCCGACATCGCCCCGCCGCCACCGTGACCCATGACGATGTTCGGTGCGTCGCGCAGCGGCGCCGGACACACCCACGACTCCATATCCACAGGTGCTCCTCTCGTCCGCATGTCCACAGGTGCTCCTCTCGTCCGCGGCCTGATGCGCGCGTCAGGCATTGGTCACCTCGAGACGCCGGTAGAGGTAATACGCCGCGCACGCCCCCTCGGATGACACCATCGTCGCGCCCAACGGATTCCGAGGTGTGCACAGCGTGCCGAACGCCGCACACTCGTGCGGTTTGATGTGTCCCTGCAGAACCTCGCCGGAGCGGCACACCGCTGACTCCTCGGTGTGAATGTCGGTGACGCAGAACCGGTGTTCGGCGTCGTAGTCGCGGTAGGCGTGCGACAGGCGCCAGCCGCTGCTCGGAATCACGCCGATGCCGCGCCACGCCCGGTCGGTGACGTCGAAGACGTCGAGCAGCATGGCCTTGGCGGCCGGGTTGCCCGCGTCCTGCACTGCGCGCGGGTAGGCGTTCTCCAGTTCGTGTTTGCCCGCTTCCGACTGCAGTACCGTGCGGCGGATCCCCTCGAGGATGTCGAGCGGCTCGAAGCCGGTGACGACGATCGGAATGCCGTACTTGTCGCACAGGGGCGGATACTCGTCGGTCCCCATCACCGTGCAGACATGACCCGCGGCGAGGAAGGCCTGCACCCGGCACGTCGGCGACTCCATGATCGCCGAGATCGCCGGCGGCACCAGCACATGGGACACCAGCAGCGAGAAGTTATCGACGCCACGACGTTTCGCCTCGTACACGGTCATCGCGTTGGCGGGCGCCGTCGTCTCGAACCCGATGCCGAAGAACACCACCTGCTTGGTCGGGTTGTCCCGCGCCACGTTGAGCGCATCGAGCGGTGAGTACACCACCCGCACGTCGCCGCCTTCGCTCTTGACCCGGAAGAGGTCTTTCTCGCTTCCGGGCACCCGCAGCATGTCGCCGAACGAACAGAAGATCACGTCAGGTCTCGCGGCGATCTCCAGCGCTTTGTCGATGACCTCCAGCGGCGTGACGCAGACCGGGCAACCCGGGCCGTGAATCATCTCGATGGTGTCGGGAAGCAACTGGTCGATGCCGTGCCGGATGATCGAGTGCGTCTGTCCGCCACACACTTCCATGATCGACCACCGCTGGGTGGTGGTGGCCTTGATCTCGTCCACGAGCTTGCGGGCCAGTTCCGGGTCGCTGAATTCGTCAAGGTACTTCATGACAACACCTCGGATTTTCCATTGGGGTTCGCCACCCCCGCCTGCTTGGCGGCCAGTTCGAACCCGTCTCCGAACTCTTCGGTGAGCACGCCGAGGTGCTCGAACTCCGCGAGCGTGCGCTTCGCCGAATCCTCGTCGAGGACCTGCAGCGCGAAACCCACATGGACGACGACGTACTGGCCGACTTCAGCGTCGGGCACGTACTGCAGGCAGACGTCCTTCGTGATGCCACCGAAGTCGACGAGGGACATCGGCGTCCCGTCGCGGTCCTCGATGCTGGTGATCTTCCCCGGTACCGCCAGGCACATCAGCGCCTCCCTTCCTAGACGGAATTTCCGACGAGCAGTTGACCCAACGCGAGGCCCCCGTCGTTGGGGGGGACCAGGCGATGCGTGATGACCTCGAAATCGCGCTCCCGCAACGCGGTGGAGACCAGACGCAGAAGCAGCGCGTTCTGGAAGACGCCTCCCGAGAGCGCCACGGTGCGATCGCCGCGAGCGGTCGCTTCAGCGAGTTCGACGACCAGAGTTGCCACCGCACGGTGGAACCGCGCGCCGATGACACCGGGGGAGACACCGGAGCGCACATCGGCGATGACCGCGGCGAGTACCGGGCCGGGGTCGATCGCAGCCGGGCAGTCATGCATATCCAGGGCGAAGCTGTAGACCGTTGTGCCGCAACCGCGCTCACGGGACAGGCCCTCGAGTTCGATGGCGGCCTGAGCCTCGTAGTCGACCACCTGTCGAACACCGACCAGAGCCGAGACCGCGTCGAACAGGCGACCCATGCTCGACGTCGGCACGCAGCCGAGACCGGTGTCGAGTTGATGCCGCAGGATGCGGCGTTCGTCTTCGGGGCAGGCCCCTACCGGGGCCAGGTCGTCGTCCCAGCCGAGTCCGGCCGCCCACAGATGGGCCAGCGCCATCCGGTACGGGCGCATGACGCTCATGTCGCCGCCGGCCAACGGCACGTAGCGCAGTCGCGCCAGCCGTTGACAGCTCTTGTAGTCGGCGAGCAGAACCTCACCGCCCCAGATGGCCGCGTCGGGGCCGTAGCCTGTCCCGTCGAACGCGAAACCGAGGACGGGCTGCGACCCGTCGAAGCCGTGCTCGGCCATCACCGCGGCGATGTGTGCGTGGTGGTGCTGCACCGAACGAACGGGGCGTCCGTCGGCGTTGCGCCGCGCCCACGCGGTGGACCGATACCCCGGATGGGAGTCGGCGACAAAGATCTCAGGCGCCACCGTCGTCAGCGACTCGAGCTGGCGCTCGGCGGAGTCGAAGGCCGACAGCGTCGCCAGGTCGTCCATGTCACCGATGTGCTGGCTCAACCAGGCGTACTTGCCGTCGGCCACGGCCAAGGTGTTCTTCAGGTCTCCGCCGACGGCCAGGGTCGGCGGGACCGCGACGGGAAGGGCCACCGGCAACGGTGCATAGCCGCGTGATCGCCGGATGGGTAACTCGGCGCCGTCGACGACCCGCAGGACGGAGTCGTCACACGGCACCAGAATCGCCCGGTCGTGCATCAGCCAGCCGTCGGCGAGATGCGAAAGCCGCGCCACCGCATCGTCATCGGCGAAGCAGATTGGCTCGCCACCGAGGTTGCCCGAGGTCATCACGAGGACCGGTGGCCCCGGCGCGTCACCGGGCAGCCCGAACAGCAGAGTATGCAGCGGGGTGTAGGCGAGCATCACGCCGATGTCGGGGTTGTGCGGAGCGACGCCCGAGGCCACCGGTGCACCGGCGAGGCGGGGCATCAGCACGATGGGCCGCTGTGGGCTGCGGAGCAGTCGGTGCGACGCGTCGTCGATGCGGGCGACGCGGTGGGCCGATTCGACGTCGGCCACCATGACCGCGAACGGCTTGTCACCGCGGCGCTTCCGTCGTCGCAATTCTGCGACGGCTGTCTCGTTGCCGGCGTCGCATGCCAGGTGGTAGCCGCCGATGCCCTTGACCGCGAGGATCCCGCCGCTGCGCAGGAGTTCTCTGGCCGCGGCCAGCGCGGCTTCCCCGTGATCGGTTGCGGCGTCCGCACTTCGGTAGCGCACAGTCGGACCGCAGTTCGGGCAGCAGACCGGTTGCGCGTGGAATCGCCGGTCGCCGGGATCGTGGTACTCGCGGAAGCACTCGTCGCACATCGGGAAGCGGGCCATCGTGGTGGTGGCACGGTCGTAGGGCAGTGAGGCGATGATCGTGAATCGCGGGCCGCAGTTGGTGCAGTTGACGAAGGCGTGGCGGTAGCGGCGGTCGGTCGGGTCGCGCTGCTCAGCCGCGCAGTCGTCACACATCGCGACATCGGGCGACACGAGTGTGCGACCGCCGTCGGATCGCGACGTGTCGGCGATCACGAAACCGGTGCCGCCGACGACGGGGATGTCCCGCGATTCGACCGATTCGATGGCTGCCAACGGCGGGGGCCGCTTCACCAGGTGTGTCAGGAATGATTCGAGATCGCCTGCATCGCCCTCGATCTCGATGATCGCGCCGGTGCTGTCGTTGCGTACGAAACCCGACAGCGTGAGCGCCGCGGCGCGCGTGTACACGAAGGGTCGGAAGCCGACCCCTTGAACCACACCCCGTACGCAGACGCGCAGCCGGCGGCGGCCCGTCATGGTGAGGCCTCCACATCGTCGCCGCTGCCCATCATCTTCAGTCCGGCCATCGCGGCGTCGGCGCCGACCTTGTCGGTTTTCTCGACGACGAAGCCCATGTGGATGATGACCCAGTCACCTGGTGCGAAGGTCTCCTCCGGCATCATCCCGATGTTGACCTTGCGATGCTCACCGGCCACGTCGACCAGCGCGAGTTGGTCGCCGTACCCCTCGACCATGCCGACGACCCGGCCCGGGATTCCCAGACACATCGCTCAGCCCGCCTTCGCCTCGGCGAGGAGGCGACCGACGATCTCCTCCACCGCGGCCGCAGCTTCGTCGACGGCAGCCGCGACGGCGGGCGACAGCCCCATCCTCTCGTCGACGTCGCCGACCTCACAGCCGATCACGACGGTGTAGGGCGCGACGCCACCCAGCGCGGCGAGGCTGGCGAAAACGGCGGTGGGATCCATTGCATGAGCGTCCACGCCGACGCTTCCCGCGAGCGTGTCATGGTCGGCCTCGAAGACGCGCAGCGCACCCGGCGCGCCGCGGTCAGGCAGGGCGTCGACCAGCACCATGGCGTCATAGCCGTCGAGCAGGTCGTAGGCGAGGTGCAGACCCCTGATGCCGTAGTCCACCACCGTGACCCGCGGGCCGGCGACATGGGCGGGCACGCGGCGGATCACCTCGGGACCGAATCCGTCGTCACCGAGGAAGATGTTGCCGATTCCGGCTACCAGGATCTTCGACGTGATGTCACCTCGCAGTGGCCTACATGCGCCGGATCTTCATGTACCGCTGCAGATCCGGCAGCGAGCGGACTCCCATCACGACCGCACCGAGGACTATCACACCGGCTATCACTGTCGCGGTGACACCTACTGCTTGCATGTCGGGTTCCTTTCACTCAACGGTTCGACCTCATCGGGTGCGAAGTAGAGGTAGCGGCCGTACCACTCGTGCAGATCGGCGGCGGGGTCGTCCTCGAGGACGACGCCGACGTGCTGGTCGCCGTCGACGGTTTCGTGCACCGACGTGACCCTGGCGATCATGTCGGCGAAGAACAGATCCTGCGCGTCGGCGCGTCGCGACGGATGCAGCCGGACCCGGCTTCCGCGACTCACCCGCACCCCGTTGACGAGCACGGCGTCGACATCGGGAGCAACGGCGTTGTCAGCCAACGGGTCCCACCAGTCGACACCTTCGGGTATCTCCGGGATCAGGCCGTCGGACCCTTCGACGGCATGCGGGTTGCGCAGCACGCCGTGCAGGTTGAGCAACGCCTCGGGTGACATCGAGTCGCAGCGGTCGATGATCTCCGCGGCCAAGGGGTCGGTGGCGCGGGCATCGGCCTTCTCCTCCTCGGTCATCGTCATGATGCGCAGCGTCAGGATTTCGTCGATCTCCGTCGAATCGTAGAGCGCGCCCTTGCTCTGCTCGGCGATCTCCGGGTGGTCATAGAGAATGATCGGCGAAACCAGGAGCAGCGCATGGTCGCCGGGGGGTCCGGCGAGCACCGGGAAGCAGCGATGGTGCCGACAGCCGCCCACGACGCTTTCAGCGGCTGCCGGAGGATCGAGCAGCGAAACGAAGTCGCCGTCGCGCACCTCGGCGATGAGGTGGGTTCCGATGAGCGACACCGCGATGGCGTCGTCCTTGTCGTCGGCGGGCCGCGCGGTGTTGCGCACGGACATGGTCAGGCGAACGAAACCGTCGACGGGTTCACCGGCCACCGTCAGTTCGGCGTGCAGCGCGCGGCGGGTGCGGATCAACCTGCCACCGTCGACGGCTTCGACGTCGGTTCCGGCGTCGACGTCGATGGGAAGCGTGCGTGGGAGGCCTGATTCGATGTCGAGCGGGCCGAAAGACACCTCTCGCTCGACCGCCTCGTCCCAGCGCAGCCACGACTGGTTCCTCGAGGCCAACTCGTCGACCGGTGTGAATCCGCCGTCGCTGCAGATCTTCTCGACCCCGCGGTGCTGCAGCTGCAGGAAGCGGACGACGACCGAAACCGCCGCACCGGTTCGCGGTGCGACGACGACCTGGGTCGACAGAGAGTCGTCTTCGCCGACGCCAGCATCGGCGGCGCCAGCCGGTCCGAGCACACCGAACTGCCAACGAGTCTGGTTCTTACTGGAGTTCGCGCGATAGGGGTACAGCAGATAGCCCTCGTAGAGCACCGCGTCTGCGACGGCCCGCGCACGAGCCCAATGGGGACTCATCGGATCTCCTCGCTGGTGTCGGCCGCGGCCAGAAGTGAGGTGACCGCTTCGTCGAGCGACAGCAGGCCGCGTGCCGAGCGGTACGCCGTCAGAGCGTCGATCGTCTCGTGCTGGAGGCGAAGCCAACCGGTGTTCGGGTAGTGCCTGCGGATCAGGTCACGCCACACCGACACCGGCATGTCGAAGCGGTCCTCGCGGTCCCACGGCACCTGCTCCACCGCGAACCCCCGCGGCCCCTTTGTGAAAACCGTTCCGCTGAAGAGGAATTGCAGCGGGACGCAGCCGTCACGGAGAGCATGCAGGTACTTCGCCGCGGCCACCTCGAAGTCGTACGTGCACTCCAGCGGCAGGGTTACCTGGGTGGCGCCGGAGAACCCCTGCACCATGGCGCTGGTCTGCAACCACTGGAAATTGTGCAGGGTGTTGGCCCAGCGTTCGCGCGGCCCGAAGAGGTCGAGCAGGCCGTCGGCCTCGTCGTCGCTGTAACCGCGCCGTGTCGGCTCGATGCGCACCTGACAGCGCAGTGAGATTGCGTGTACCGGGTCCTCTCCGCCCGCGGCGATCCCCAGGCGGGCATTGAGAACCGGGGTCACCGCGAACGGCTCCGGTTCGACCGCGACGACGGCGTAGGTGAGGTCTGTCATGCGCGCTCCACCACGTCGCTTCTGCGATTCAGCAGGTCGAAGAACTCGTCGATGAATTCGCGCACCTGCTGGCCCCCGTCGAAGCCGTGCCACAGGAGTCGCAGACGGCCGACGAACTCGTAGCAGGCGTCGATGGGAAGCAGATAACCTTGGGGCGGCGCCGCCTCGTCGTCACCGTTCGACGGGACGCGAACCAACACCGCTTCGGTGTCCTCGGCCGCCATGTCCACGCGCGGGTCGGTCGCGCGGATGTCGTTCCACGCCGTCAGGTCGAGCTCCGACTCGGCGGCACCGGCGGGTCCGGGGTAAAAAGCGACCGTCCGGCCCATCATCGAGTTGGTGAAGAAGAATGCCAGCCCGACCGGGATCTGCAGCGCCTCCCAGTGACTCCGGTCGAGCGCGAAGTCGTCGAACGCGAGGTAGCGATCCGGGATGGCGCGATAGCGCAGTTCGGCGTCGGTGTCGGTGAACAGCAGGTAGCACCCGCGGCACACACACATCAGCTGTCTGCCTTCGACGTTGACCACGTGCTGGTGCTCCTCGGCGATCGCCTCGGCGCACATGTCACACCGCTCACCCGCCGGTTGCGGCGCCGTCCGTTCGGCGCGGATCCGGGCGAGTACGTCGAAGGGGCTCGTCATGCGGTGACTCCCTCCTCCGTGAGCGCCATCGACAGCACCCCGTCGCGTTCCAGGAGTGGAACCGGCTCGAGATGCGTTCCCGCGTTGCCGTTTCCGTCGACGCAGGCGCCTGCGTGGACGACGTCGAAATGTGCATGACACCGCGGGCAGCGCAGCAGAGCGCCATCGGCTCCGAGCCGTCGGTGCAGCATCGCCCCTGCCAGTGACTCGCCGCAGGCGCCGCACCGGTCGCGGTAGGCGAACAGCCGACCCGCCACGCGGCAGGCGAGGACCGTCGCGCCCGCGACCGTGAACCCACCGACCTCATCGGGGGCCAGACCGGCGAGGTCCGGAACCGGATACCACGCATGGCCAACGGGGTTCGTACGGACGTGGCTCATCAAAGCCTCCGCCGGGATGACAGCGGGAGCGGGGTCCGGCGTGGCGGCGACCACCTCGATCGACTCGATCTCCGGAGCCGCCGCCCGCACCGCGTCCTCGACGGCCAGCTCGAGGGTCACCGCAGAAGACGGGCAGCTCTTGCAGCTGCCGGCGAACCGCAACCGGACGACGGAGCCGTCGACCTCGAGCAGATGGACGTCGCCGCCGTGCGACCCGAGATAGGGACGCACACCGTCGAGTGCGTCCTCGATTCGGCGCTCGACGCGATGCGGGTGGACACCGTGCACCAGCAGCAGGCTGGCGACCAGGTCGTCCTCGGCGAAGTCATCCGCCAGACCCGGTTGCGCGGCGACCGCGATCGCCATCATGCGTTGAAGCGCGGCGCCATACAGGTCGGTCACCTCGCGAACCAACTGCTCCGCGCGCCCGTGAGCGACGGCGCCGCCTGCTGCGCTGGCGTCGAGGAGGTTCTGTATCCGCTCGCCCGCCGTGCGCCACTGTGCGTCTTGATCGGGGTCGTCCGGGCGATGCGGCATGTGTCATTCCCCGGTGACGGACTGGGTGGGGGAGTGCAACCTTTCCAGGGTCTTCCCCTTACCCAGGTACATGTGGACACCGCAGGGGAGGCAGGGATCGAAACTGCGCACGGTGCGCATGATGTCGATGCCCTTGAAGTGCTCGCGATCGTTCTCCTCGAAGATCGGCTGCCCCTGCACGGCGTCCTCGTACGGCCCCGGAGTGCCGTAGCTGTCCCGGGGATTCGCGTTCCACGGAGTCGGCGGATAGGGATGGTAATTCGCTATCTTGCCGTCGCGGATGACCATGTGATGGCTCAGCACTCCGCGAACCGCCTCGGTGAAGCCGCACCCGATGCCTTCTTTGGGCACGTCGAACTTCTCCCACGTCTTCGTGCGGCCCGCGCGGATCTCGACGAGCGCCTTCTCGGCGAAATGCAGCGCGCACGCGGCGGCATAGGCTTGGAAGTAGGTCCTGGCGCGATTGCGTTCGAGCGTGTTGCTGCCGTACTGCGGAATCTTCCACTCGAGCGAGACCGGGCCCTTGAGAGCGGTCTTCGGGAGGTTGATCTGCACGCTGGCACCGGTGGCCTTGACGTAGCCGATGTCGACGAGCCCGGCCAGCGCGGTCGACCACAACCGGGCCAGGGGGCCGCCGCCGGTGTCGAGCGCCAGGTGGTCGGTCCCGTCGAACCATCGCGGCGACATCACCCAGCTGTAGTTCTCGTCGAAGTCGCGCTTCTGCGGGCGTGGATTGGTGTGCTGGTTCCATGGGTGACGCCGGTCGACCGGATTGCCCAGCGGATCGGTCTTGACGAACATCTCCTGGTCAGTCCAGTCATCGTAATAGCTGTGGCCCAACAGGATTCGGATACCGAGGTTGATGTCGACGAGCGAGTGCGTGTGCAGCTTGCCGTCGACCACCACGCCGGGCGTGACGAACATGGCGTTGCCCCAGGCCTCCATGTCCTTGTACGCGAAGTTGCACACCTCCGGGTCCTGGAACGAGCCCCAGCAGCCGAGCAGGGTGCGGCGGAGACCGACCTGGTCGTAGCCGGGCAGCGCCTCGTAGAAGAAGTCGAAGAGATCGTCGTGCATGGGCACGACCTTCTTCATGAACTCCACGTAGCGCATCAGGCGCGACATGTAGTCCGTCATCAGCTGGATCGTGGCCGTGGTG
>DATEIG010000577.1:0-5159 GCA_035279185.1 Mycobacterium sp. | reverse complement strand
AGTCGGGCCGACGTGCCCGCCGCGGCCGCGGTGCGCTGGCGGCGCTCGCCCGTGCGGTGCCGACGGCGGGCGGCGTGCACGTCGTCAACAACAACGCCGCCGCGCTGCTGCTCGCCGCGATGACGCTGGCGCCGGGCAAGGAGATCGTCGTCAGCCGCGGCGAGCTCATCGAGATCGGCGACGGTTTCCGGCTGCCCGAGCTGATGCAGTCGACCGGCTCGCGGTTCCGCGAGGTCGGCACCACCAACCGCACCCACCTGCGTGACTACGCCGACGCGATCGGCCCCGACACCGGTTTCGTCCTCAAGGTGCACCCGTCGAACTACCACGTCAGCGGCTTCACGTCGGCGGTGTCGGTGCCCGAGCTGGCGGAGTTGGGCGTGCCGGTCGTTGCCGACATCGGCTCGGGTCTGCTGAGCAGCCATCCTTTGCTGCCCGACGAGCCTGATGCGACGACGATGCTGCGCGACGGCGCCGACCTCGTGACCGCCAGCGGCGACAAGCTGCTCGGCGGTCCGCAGGCCGGTCTGTTGTTCGGTGACGCCGATCTGATCGAGCGGCTGCGACGCCATCCGGCCGCGAGAGCGCTGCGCGTCGACAAGCTCACGCTCGCCGCGCTGGAGGCCACCCTCGTCGGCCCGCCGCCGCCCGTCGCGCAGGCCCTCGACGCCGACATCGCCGACCTTCGCGTTCGTGCGCGGCGGCTCGCCGACCGGCTGCCCGGCGCCACGGCCGTCGACTGCATCGCGGCCGTGGGCGGTGGCGGCGCACCCGATGTCGAACTGCCCAGCGCAGCAGTCAGCCTGCCCGAGTCCTGCGCGGCGCCGCTGCGGGTCGGCACGCCCGCCGTCGTCGGGCGCATCGAGAACGGTCGGTGCCTGCTCGATCTGCGCACGGTCGCGCCGGAGGACGACGAGATGCTCGTCGCGGCGGTCACGGCGTGTTCGTCGTAGCGACCGCGGGCCACGTCGATCACGGCAAGTCGACGCTCGTCGAGCGGCTCACCGGAATGTGGCCCGACCGGCTGGCCGAGGAGAAGCGCCGCGGCCTCACGATCGACCTGGGGTTCGCGTGGGCCGACGTCGACGGCAGGCAGATCGCGTTCGTCGACGTGCCTGGCCACGAGCGGTTCGTCGCGAACATGCTCGCGGGCGTCGGCCCCGTTCCCGCGGTGATGTTCGTCGTCGCGGCCACCGAGGGCTGGATGCCGCAGTCCGACGAGCACCTCGCCGCGCTGCAGGCGCTGGGTGTCCGTGATGTCCTCGTCGTGATCAGCAAGGCCGACCTCGCCGACCCCTCGGACGCCGTCGCGCAGACGCGGCAACGGCTGCCCGGGGCGCCGATCGTGCTCGGCACGGACCTCGACGCCGTCCGCGCCGAACTCGTCGCGCTCGTGTCGCGGTTGCCCGCACCGGATCGCGACGCTGACGTGCGGCTGTGGGTGGACCGCGCGTTCACGATCCGCGGCGCGGGCACGGTGGTGACGGGGACGCTCGCGGCGGGAACGCTCCGTGTCGGCGACGAACTCGAACACGACGGCCGACGCGTCACGGTCCGCGGGCTGCAGTCGCTCGAAGTAGACCGGTCGTCGGTGGCCGCTGTGGCGCGGGTCGCGGTGAACCTGCGCGGCGTCGACCGTCAGCAGATCGGCCGCGGCGACACCGTGCGGACACCGGGGGCGTGGCTCGACACCGCCGAGATCGACGTCGCGTTGCGACGGGCAGGCGAGCTGCACCTCGAACTCGTGCTGCACATCGGGTCGGCGGCCGTGCCGGTGCAGGTGAGGCCGCTCGGCGACGACGCGGCGCGCCTGCGGCTGACGCGCCCGCTGCCGCTGCGCATCGGCGACATCGGGCTGCTCCGCGATCCCGGCGAGCACCGCATCGCCGCGGGTGTCGAGGTGCTCGACGTCGCACCGCCCGCCCTGCGTCGGCGAGGGGCGGCACGGGAGCGGGCCGCCGAACTGGCGTCCGGTCACGCCGCGCCGCCGGTCTGTGTGCGCGCAGACGAGTTGCGCGCCATGGGTTTTCCGGTGACGGGCCAACGGGTCGGGGATTGGGTCGTCGACCCCCGGTGGTGGTCGGAACGGCGTCATCAACTGATGACGGCGCTGACCGAGTGGTCGGCCCGCCACGACATCGCGGCGGGTATGCCGACCGAAACGTTGCGTCGGGCGCTCGGCCTGCCCGCCGCTGAGCTGCTGACGTCGCTGCTCGACGGCACCGGCCTCGAGGTCGTCGACGGGCGCGTCCGTCGCCCGGGTGCGGCGCTGCCGCCGCGCGTCGACAAGGCGGTGCGCACAGTCGAGGAGTGGCTGACCGCTGAGTCGTTCCGCGCACCGGAGGCCGAGGAGCTCGCCGGGCTCGGCCTCGGCTCGAAGGAGTTGGCGGCGGCCGTCCGAACCGGGCGTCTGATCAAGCTCGCCGACGGTGTGGTCCTCGGGCCCGACGCCGTCGAGAAGGCCGCCCGAATACTCGCGGCGCTGCCGCAACCGTTCACCGTCGCGGAGGCCAAACGGGCGCTGGACACCACCCGTCGCGTCGCGGTCCCGCTGCTGGAGGAACTCGACAGGCGACGCGTCACGAGCCGTGCGGCCGACGGCACCCGGCGGGTGGTTTGATCGAAGCCAGCGAGGGTAGGAGATGCCGATGGACCTGAGGGGTTTGTTCGAGTCGTGGCCGGTGTACCGGCAGCTCACCGGATCCGACAAGCTCGGCCGCGGCAAGGCCGCCCAGTCCAAGCGCTCCCTCACATTGACGCCCCGCACGGCCGACGCCGACGAGATCGCTCACTCCGTCTGCCCGTTCTGCGCGGTCGGCTGCGCGCAGAAGGTGTACGTCAAGGACGGCAAAGTCACCCAGATCGAGGGCAATCCGGACAGCCCGGTCTCCCGAGGCCGACTGTGCCCCAAGGGTTCTGCGAGCAAGCAGCTCGTCACCGGTCCGCAGCGGCTGACCAAGATCCGCTACCGCGCGCCGTACGCCACCGAGTGGCAGGACCTCGACCTGGACACCGCGATGGAGATGGTCGCCGACCGTGTCCTCGACGCGCGCGAGAAGGGCTGGCAGCAGTTCGACAAGGACCGCAACACGCTGCGCCGCACGATGGGCATCGCCAGCCTCGGCGGCGCCACGCTGGACAACGAAGAGAACTATCTGATCAAGAAGCTCTTCACCGCGCTCGGCGCGCTACAGATCGAGAACCAAGCGCGTATTTGACACAGCGCAACGGTTCCCGGTCTGGGGGCCTCCTTCGGTCGCGGCGGGGCGACGAGCTATCAGCAGGACCTCGTCAACTCCGACCTCATCGTCATCATGGGTTCGAACATGGCCGAGGCCCATCCCGTCGGGTTCCAGTGGGTGATGGAGGCGAAGTCGAAGGGCACCCGCGTGCTGCACATCGACCCGCGCTTCACCCGCACCAGCGCGGTCGCCGACCAGCACGTGCCGCTGCGCGCGGGTAGCGACATCGCGTTCCTCGGTGGCGTGATCAACTACATCCTGAGCAACGAACTCGATTTCCGCGAATACGTCGCCGCCTACACCAACGCCGCCTTACTCGTCGACGAAAGGTTCGAAGACGCCGAGGATCTCGACGGCCTGTTCAGCGGTTACGACGACGAGACCGCGTCGTACGACCCGTCGACGTGGCAGTACGAGCGAACCGACCCGGAGGAAGGCGGCGCGGCGGCCAAGGAGCACAGCGCTCCGTACCAGTCCGGCTCCGGCGGCCCGCCGGTCGAGGGTGCCGCGGGAGACATCCCGTCCGATCCGACGCTGCAGCACCCGCGCTGCGTCTACCAGATCCTCAAGCGGCACTACGCCCGCTACACGCCGGACATGGTCGAACGGGTGACCGGCGTGCCCGCCGAGCAGTTCCTGCAGATCGCCAAGGCGTGGACCGAGAATTCGGGTCGGGAGCGCACCGCGGCGCTGGTGTACAGCGTCGGCTGGACGCAGCATTCGGTTGGTGCACAGTACATCCGCGCGGGCGCGATCATCCAGCTTCTGTTGGGCAACATCGGCCGTCCCGGCGGGGGCATCATCGCCTTGCGCGGGCATGCGAGCATCCAGGGGTCGACCGACGTGCCGACCCTGTTCAACCTGCTGCCGGGCTACCTCGCGATGCCGACGGTCGATGACGCCTCGCTGTCGGATTACCTCGACCGCATCAAGAGCAGAAACCAGAAAGGCTTCTGGTACAACGCCGATACCTACATCGTGTCGCTGCTGAAGGAGTACTGGGGCGACGCGGCGACCGCCGACAACGACTACTGCTTCGACTACATGCCGCGTGTCAACGGCGACCACGGCACGTACCGCACGGTGATGGACATGGTGGACGGCACGGTGTTCGGCTACTTCCTGCTCGGCCAGAACCCCGCGGTCGGATCGGCGCACGGGCGGCTGCAGCGCCTCGGCATGGCCAACCTCGACTGGCTGGTCGTGCGGGATCTCGTCGAGATCGAAAGCGCGTCCTTCTGGAAGGACGGTCCCGAGGTCGAGACGGGCGAGATCGTGCCAGAGAGCTGCAGGACCGAGGTGTTCCTGTTCCCCGCCGCGTCGCACGTCGAGAAGGCGGGCACCTTCACGCAGACCGGCCGCATGCTGCAGTGGCGGGAGAAAGCCGTCGAGCCACCGGGCGACGCCCGCTCGGAGCTGTGGTTCTTCTACCACCTCGGGCGCATCCTGCGTGAAAGACTCGCCGGCTCAACGGATGAGCGTGACCGGCCGTTGCTGGACCTCTCCTGGGACTACGCCATGGAGGGCGACGAGCCGTCCGGCGAGGACGTCCTGCGACGCATCAGCGGGATCGATCTCACCACCGGCAGGGCCGTCGACAACTACATGTCGCTGAAGGCCGACGGCTCGACGATGTGCGGCTGCTGGATCTACAGCGGCGTGTACGCCGACGAGATCAACCAGGCCGCGCGGCGAAAACCCCACAGCGGGCAGGGCCAGGAGATATCCGAGTGGGGCTGGGCATGGCCGATGAACCGCCGGATCCTCTACAACCGCGCGTCGGCCGACCCGCAGGGTAGGCCGTGGAGCGACCGCAAGAAGTTGATCTGGTGGGACACCGACAAGAATGAATGGACCGGCAACGACGTGCCGGATTTCGAGAAGAACAAGCCGCCCGACTACCGTCCGCCCGAAGGG
>DATEIG010000576.1:0-2162 GCA_035279185.1 Mycobacterium sp. | reverse complement strand
CGCATCGACTCCGGCGACCTCGGGGTGCTGGCCCGACAGGTGCGCGAACAGCTCGACAGCCTCGGCGCGACAAAGACCCGGATCGTCGTGTCCGGCGACCTCGACGAGTTCGCGATCGCGGGGCTGCGCGCCGAACCCGTGGACATCTACGGCGTCGGCACCTCGGTGGTGACCGGCTCGGGAGCCCCCACTGCGAGCATGGTCTACAAGCTGGTGGAGGTCGACGGCATGCCGGTGGAGAAGCGAAGCCTGCACAAGGAGTCGCACGGCGGTCGCAAGAAGGCGACGCGGTTGGCGAAGCCGTCGGGAACGATCGTCGAGGAGATCGTTCACCCCGCGCCGCAGGCCGCGCCGCAGTCCGATCTGGTCGCGCGCGAGCTCACGGTCTCGTTCGTCGAAAACGGGGAGCCCGTAGCCGATTTCGCTCTGAGTGCGGCCAGGGACAGGGTCGCGGCCGGACTGCACAGCCTGCCATGGGACGGTCTGAAACTGTCGCGCGGCGAACCGGCGATCCCGACGCGGATGGTGCCGCCCGCGGGCCGAGGCGCGTAGGAGGGGCCACGCCAGACGCAGCTCCCGTCACCGAACTGCTCGCCGCCGCGGTCGCCGCGCTCGGCGGCGCCGAACGCACTGGCCAGGTGCAGATGGCCGAGGCGGTGGCGCACGCCTTCGACACCGGCGAGCACCTCGCCGTGCAGGCAGGCACCGGCACCGGCAAGTCGCTGGCGTACCTCGTGCCCGCCATCGCACGCGCCGTCGCCACCGACGAACCCGTCGTGGTCTCCACGGCGACCATCGCGCTGCAACGTCAACTCGTCGACCGCGATCTTCCCGCGCTCGCCGACTCGCTGACAGGCGCTCTGCCGAGGCGACCGAGTTTCGCGTTGCTCAAGGGCCGCGGAAACTACCTGTGCCTGAACAAGATCCACAACGGATCGGCAGCCGAGCCCGACGACGTTCCGCAGGAGGAACTGTTCGACGCCGCCGCCACGACTGCGCTCGGTCGAGATGTGCAGCGTCTCACCACCTGGTCGTCGAGCACCGAGACCGGCGACCGGGACGAGTTGTCGCCGGGGGTTCCCGACCGATCGTGGGCGCAGGTCAGCGTGTCGGCACGGGAGTGCATCGGCGCCACCCGCTGCCCGTTCGGGACCGACTGCTTCGCGGAGAAGGCCCGCGACACCGCGGGGCACGCCGATGTCGTGGTCACCAATCACGCGCTTCTGGCCATCGACGCCATCTCCGACGCCGCCGTCCTCCCCGAACACCGCCTGCTGGTGGTCGACGAGGCTCACGAGTTGGCTGACCGGGTCACCGGCGTGGCCACCGCCGAATTGTCCAACGCCGTGCTCAGCGCCGCCTTCCGTCGCGTCGCTCGGCTCGTGGAACCCGAACTGGCGCAACGGCTTGACGCCGCGACCACGACGTTCGTGTCGGCGATCCACGATGCCACTCCCGGCCGCATCGACCGCCTCGACGACGATTTGACGACCTATCTGACCGCGCTGCGCGACGCCGCGAGCAGGGCACGTTCGGCGATTGACACCTCGCCGTCGGACCCGAAGGCGGCGTCGGCGCGTGCGGAGGCGGTGACGGCGCTGTCTGACATCAGCGACACCGCGACGCGCATCGTGGCGTCGTTCGTACCGGAGATCCCGAACCGCGACGACGTGGTGTGGCTCGACCACGAGGACAACAGGGGAAGCATCAGAGCGGTGATGCGGGTCGCGCCGCTGTCGGTGGCAGGTCTGTTGCGCGGCAGGCTCTTCGACCAGTCCACCGCGGTGCTCACCTCGGCCACTCTGACCGTCGGTGGGTCGTTCGACGCGATGGCGGCGGCATGGGGACTGACGAGCGGAGACGAACAACCGCAGTGGCGCGGCATCGACGTCGGCTCACCGTTCGAGCATGCGAAGTCCGGAATCTTATATGTGGCAGCGCATCTGCCGCCGCCGGGCCGGGACGGCACCGGGTCGGCCGAGCAGCTCGACGAGATCGAGTCGCTGATCGGCGCGGCCGGCGGTCGCACACTGGGGCTGTTCTCCTCGATGCGCGCGGCGAAAGCCGCCGCAGAGGTGATGCGCGAGCGGCTCGCGATTCCGGTGTTGTGCCAGGGCGACGACACCACGTCAGCGCTTGTGAAGCAGTTCGCGGACGACCCG
>DATEIG010000575.1:0-7561 GCA_035279185.1 Mycobacterium sp. | reverse complement strand
CGGGAGTGCGCGCGGTTGGTCGCGGAGGTGGACGGCAGGACCGCCGAGGAGATCTTCGGCTGGCCCGACGACATGAAATTGCGGTCGTCGATGACCCTGTTCGCCCATGCCGCCGACGACAGCGACGGCTTCGTCGCGGTGCTGGAGAAGTTCTACGACGGCCAGGAGGACCCCGCGACGCTGCGGCTGCTCTCCTGAGTTCAGGTCGGCTCGATGATCACCCAGCCGTGCGGCTCGACCTCGGCCGAGGAGATGACGTCCTGCGGCGGCGCCCCGGACCCGGCGATGATCCTGCCTTCGCCGTGGCCGAATTCGCCGAGCGATATCGACATCGGTTCGTCGTCGACATTGAGCGCCACCACCAACGCATTCGATTCGTCGTGCACGCGAAACGCGTACTGCGTGTTGGTCAGCTGCCCTGCCGACGATCGCGCCGTGTGCAGCCAGGAGTGCCTGCGGCGCAAACCGATCAGGTACTGATGTAGCCGGTAGACGTCTCGACCCTGATCGTCGACGCCCATCAGCGGAGACGTGAACTCGGGCCGCACGGCATCGTCTCCGCCGACGCGTTCCTCCTTGACTCCGCGGTACGCCGACTCGTCTCCGGCATAGACACTCGGGGTCCCGCCGATGGTCAGCAGGATGACGAGGGCGTGCTCGAGGTGACGGGTGTTCTCCAGCTTGCTGGCGATCCTGGTCACGTCGTGGTTACCGACGAACGTCATCGGGACGAAGGCGTCCAGGAACTCGTTGTGCCGCTCCAGCGCGTGGTCGAGTTCGTGGAAGTTGCCGTCGTTCAGGCTGCTCCAGATCGCCTTCCACAGTTCGTACTGGGTGACCGAGTCGAATCCCGCGTCGCGGACGTGGGCGGCGTAATCGCCGTGGATGACCTCGCCGACGACGTACGCGTCGCCGAACTCCTCGCGGACGCGGGGCAGCACCTGTGCCCAGAACCGGTCCGGCACCGCGTACGCGGCGTCGAGACGCCAGCCGTCGGCGCCGCGCCGGAGCCAGTGGGTCATCACGTCCACCGTGTAGTCGACGACGTCGGGGTTGTCGTGGTTCAGCGCGATGAGCTCGCCGTGCCCCTCGAACGTTCCGAACTCGCCGTCTCGGCGGCGGAACCATGACGTGTCGCCGCCGTCGAGAGCGTCGCGATACCGGGGGAAATCGGTGCCCACGTGGTTGAAGACACCGTCGAGCAGCACGCGCAGACCGCGCCGGTGCGCCTGGGACACCAGCTCGTCGAAGTCTGCGTCGTCACCCAGACGCGGGTCGATCCGGTGGTGGTCGGTGGTGTCGTAGCCGTGCGTTCTCGACTCGAAGATCGGGCCGAGCGCGATGCCCGACGCGCCGAGTTCCACGGCGTGATCGAGCCATTCGACGATACGACGCATCCGGTGCTCGTCGGCGCCCGGCGGCGGATCGGCGGGGAAGGCGCCGACGAAGCCCAGCGGATACACCTGCCACCAGATCGCGTGCTCAACCCACCCCGGTTCACTCATGGCCGAACTTCCTCCCGTAGAGGGCTTTCATGGTGTCGGTGAGGGCGGCGGCGGGGCCGTCGACGACGACTCCGGGCGCGACGGCGGTGATCGGCAGAGTGGCCACCGGCGGCTGCGGCGCGCCCCATTCGGCAAGCCACTTGCTCAGTTGGGCGCTGGAAGCGGCGTACACGATGCGCCCGAGCCCGACCCACGCGTGCGCGGCGGCGCACATCACGCAATGCTCGCCGGAGGTGTAGACGGTTGCCTCGGCACGCTCGCCGGGCGACATGTTCTCGGCGGCCCATCGGGCGATCGCGAACTCCGGGTGACGGGTGGCATCGCCGCCGGCGACCCGGTTGCGATCCTCGAAGAGTGCGCGGCCTTCGGCGTCCACCAGGATCGAGCCGAACGGTTCGTCGCCCTCGTCGAGGGCCGTCTGTGCGAGCTCCACGCAACGGCGCAGGCGGATCAGGTCGTCCTCGCTGCACCCCACAGGCCGGAGTTTACGCAGCGCGGCCATTCGGCCCGCGAGCGCTCAGTCGACTACTTCGAGACGGCATGCACACGACGCCGCGATCGGCACGTCCGCGCGCGCCATGGCGAGCGCCAGCTGCTGGCCGATGATGCCCGCCTCAGCCGTGCGGCCCAGGCGGGTGAGGCATTCGTGGTAGCCGTGCAGGCTCCACACGTTGCCGGGATGCTGACACGGCCTGCTCAGTGTGGGATCGAGTCCGAGGTCGGCGGCGTACACCTCGGCCGCCTCTTCGACCCGCCCCTGTTCGAGCAACAACGCCCCGTAGGCATGGCGGGTCGGTTGCATCCACCCCCACGGCTCGTCGTACGGCAGCGCGTCGTCCAGTTCGATGGCACGGCGTAGGTGGGCGAATGCTTCGTCGAAACGCTCTTCGCGATAGGCGATTTCGCCGTCGAGCATCGCGGCGGCCACCGCGAGGATGTCGCGCGCGGTGTTGTTGAAAAGGAAGCGCGAGTCCGGGATCCGGTCGTAGGCGGCGGCGAACGCCTCCCGCTCGGCGTGCGCCTGCGGGAGCTGCCCCGTGGCGGCGTGCGCGACACCGCGTCCGTAATGGATGGTCGCAGCGGTCGTGCAGTAGAGAGCGACGTCGTCGGGAACCGGGTGCGCGATGAGTTCGTTCCAACGGCCGAACCGGACCAGAACGTGAATGCGCAACGGCACGAACGCTTCCAGCCAGTCCGCCATCGGAGGCGATTCGATGGCGAGCAACTCGGGTGTCAACTGCTCGGCGAGCTCGTCGGCGGCCGCGAGCGCCGTTGCCGAACTACCCTCGAACATCGCCGAATACACGACGAAGTGAAGATTGTGCGCGCGATAGAGCGAGTAGAAGTTCAGCGGCCCCTCGCGCTCGACGAAGAGCCGGTCCGCCTCGACCGCGCTCAGGTTGGACACCACCGAGTTGCGGTAGTCGCCACACAGCACGTCGATGTGGCTGGCCATGTGCTGCAGGTGTCCGGCATCCGGCACCAGGCCCCGCAGAAGGTCGGCCGCGGGCAGAGCGTCCTGCGGCGTCGCCGACATCTCCATCGTGTGCAGGTAGAGGTGCAGGACACCGGGGTGGGCGCGGCCTGCGTCAGTGGCGAGCGCGTCGTCGAGGATGCGTTTGGCCTCGACCACCCGGGAGCCTGCGGCCGGTTTGCCCGTACCGGTGTCCCACAGGGCCCATGCCGTGACATTGACCAGCGCGTCGGCGGTCAGCGCCTGCACGTCGATGTCGTCGGGATGGGCCTGCGCCAGTTGCACCATCGCGTCGGCGTAGCTCGTGTGTCCGGCCTGCAGCGCATCGGTGTCGGCGGCGTCGTCGGTGGGGAAGCGGGTGACGAGCGCATCGATCAGCCCGCGTTCGACCGTCGACGCCCGGCCGTCGGCGGCAAGCGCGAGTTCCCTTCGGGCCCGGGCCAGGGAGGCGGCGAGGTCGACGGGGTCGAACGCCTCCCACGCCTTGTTGTAGTTGGGGCCGACGGAGTACGCGATGCCCCAGCGCGCGATCGCGAGATCCGGGTCGAGTTCGAGGGCGCGTTCGAAACAGCGGACCGCCTCGTCGTGGTTGAACGCGTACGCCCACACCAGGCCGCGGTCGAACCAGACCGCAGCCTGCTCGGAAGGCGTGTCAGTCGGCCGGTGATAGGTGCCGAGGTTGTAGTACTGGTCCACTGCGCCCGGCGAAACGGTCATAGAGGGCACGATAATTGACCCGTCGGGCAGTGGCGACAAGGGCGAGCAGGCAGCCTGCGGCACCCCACGCGGCAAGCGTCAGCAACGGGGTCGCCGCGCCGTGGCCGTCGAAGTAGGAGATGCTGCGCAGCAGTGAGACACCCGACCCCTGCGGCACGATCATCGTGAAAGTGGAGTAGAAGGGCGACAGCAGCGGCCTGCCGACGGGTCCGGCGGCCGCGGCGTTGCCGACGACCACCAGAAACAGTGTCAGCAGCGCCGAGGCGGTCGTTCCGAATGCGGCTGCGGCACCCGTCACCGCACCGCCGACGGCCATCGCATACAGCCAGAGCACACCGAAAACCAACCATGCGTGCCCGGTCAGTGCGCCGAGCACCGCGTCGACGTAGACGGTCACGACACCGGCGAGGAGCGCCGAGTACGCGGTCAGGGTCATGGTGCGCAAGAGGAATGTCGCGGGCCGGTGCACCCTGCCCATCAAATACCCGAACACGGTGGCGCCCAGCGAGGCTCCGATCGAGATGAAGATGATCGCGTAGAACTCGACGGTCCCCGACGGGTCCGCGGGCGATGTCGGCGCGATGTCTTCCACCGCCACCGGGAGACCGCCCTGTGCGGCGATCGCGCGGCCCACCGTCTCCGAGGCGGTGGCGACGCTCTTACCGCCGCCGCCCGCGACGTAGATCCTCATACCCCCGGCGGGGGAGACGACGAAGGCGGTGTCGGCTTCGCGATCGCGGACCTGCTGTCGGGCCTGAGCGTCATCACCAACAACGTTGACCGACAACGCTTCCTGGCTCTTGACAGCATCGACGAGCTGCTCGGGGCCTGCCACCGCAACCGTGAGGTGGTGCAGCGTCGGCCTGGCGAACGCGCCGGAGTAGCTGGCGATCATCGCGACGACGAACAGTGTCAGCGCCGCCATCGCGAGCACCATGGTGCGGATCTGATTCTTCGTCACTGCGGGTGAGGCATGTTGTGCCATGGCAAAGTCCTTATCGGGGAGTCGAATTGAGTAAGGCTGCGACGGTGTCGAGGGCGGCGGTGACCCGTCGTCGTAGGTCGGTGGCGTCGTCGTCCTCCATCCACGACCGCAGCACCTCGACGAACCCACCGAGCAGAAATCTGCCGACGGAGTCCGGCATCATGCGGTTCGACTCCCGAGCGATCTGCTCACAGGCGGGCGCGAGTTCACCACGGAACGCGGCGAGCACACGCAGGGTGACGGCGCTCGGCACGACGTTGCGGTATGCCGCGCGGTGATCGGCCGCGAAATCGAACAGCGCGACGATCCGGGTGCGCGCATCGCCGGGGAGGTCGGCGGTGGCCGAGGCGAAGGCGGAGGCGATCGCGTAGGCGACCGCGTCGTCGCGGTCACGGAAGTGTTGGTAGAACACCTGCCGGCTGACACCGGCGCGGTCGACGATGTCGCCGACCGTCAGTTGGTCCACGGGACGCTCGTGGGCCAGCGCGAACGCGGCGTCGCGCAGCTTGGCCCGGACCCGTTCCGCCCGAGGGTCGACGCTGTTGGTTCGTGCCGCCATACGGCCACGGTAACGCACTTCGTAGACACTTGACCACGAAAGGTTAGGTAATCTAAGACACCTCTTCACACTGGTGGGACGCTAGTCACGTCGAGACTGCGATGGAGGCGCGATCCACTCGCCGAACCCCCTCAGTGCAGTGTCGACGACGATCAGTGACCGGCGACGACGTCGGCCTCGTCCACCTCAACCGGATCCTTGGCTCCGGGAAGGAAAGAGTAGGCGGCACACACGACCGCGAACAGCAGATAGCCGAGTGCCACTTCCGGGTTCGCGGCCCACGCTACTTCCGGCGCATGGATGAGGCCGATGAAGGACAGCGCCGCACCGACAACGGACGCTATCGCGGCATAGTGGAACTTCTTCTCCAGGATGAAGGTCACCATCGTGCCGAGGATGAGGCCGACAAGCACTGCCCCCTCGCCCAGCGTCTTGAGGCCCTCGTACACGACGCCTGCACCGTTGAGCGCCTCCATGCCGACCTCGGCGGCCGAGGTGCCCGCGGCATTGAGCGCGTTGTCGATCAGCCCGTGCGCCCACTGAGCGAGGTTCGGCAGGATCGCCGCCACCACGGCTATCGCGTGCAGGCGCGGCACGGCCTGAAACGCCTGGGCGCCGATCAGCAGACCGATGTACAGAAGGATCGGAACGATGGCCGGCACAGGAAGCAGTGCGTCGAGTACGCCGAAAAGCCCGAGGAAACACAGGATTCCGATCATCACACCGCTGGCCAGCGAGTAGTTCGCCCGTCCACCGGCATCCTTCCAGCCGGGATGACCGATGTAGACAGCCGGCGGAAACGGCGACCCGAAGGCCGATCCGATGACCGCGCCGGCGCCGTCGGCGAGCAGGACGCTGCGCAGGTTGAAATTGTCGCCGGCCGCTGCGGCGCTTTCGACGTTGCTCATCGCCTCGGTGAAGTTGTAGACGCCAAGCGGGATCGCGGTGCCCAGCAGCGGCGCCAGATTCGACAGCCCTTGGAACAACATGTCGATGCGCAGATCGGGGATGCCGATGGCGATGTCGGAAACCGCCTGTCCGACATCGGGCGCGGACATGAAGCCGCCGATCCAGCCGATGGCGGTGCCGACGAGGAGTGCGGCCAGACCGACGGGGATACCGAAGGGCAGTTTCACATCCGTGAAGAAGCCGATCAGGATGATCGCCATCACCGGAAGGCCGATCCACGCCGCTTCCCACATCTGCGCCGCAGGCCGCATCGATATGAACGTGATCGATATGCCCGCCAGCGTGCCGAGCATCGCGGCGCGGGGAGTCAGCTTGCGGATGTAAGGCCCGACGAACGCGCCGATCATCACGATGACACCGATCAAGAAGGCCCACGCCAAGCCCGCCTGCCAGGCCTGAATCGGATCCTTGGTGTTGAGGTACACCGGCAACATCACCACGAAGACCACGATGAACATGTGCGGCACGCTCGGGCCGTACGGCAGCGCGGTGACGTCGTCGCGGTTCTCCTTGCGGGCCAGCCTGCGCGCAAGGAACGTGTAGTAGAGGTTGCCGAGAATCAGAGCGACGCCGAGGGCGGGTAGCACCGTGCCGAGCACATCACCGGCGGGCACCGCGACGACGCCGATCATCAGCCCCGTCAACGTCAAGACATTGACCAGGATGTTGAAGCCGAGGCCGAAGAACGCGTTCGTGTCGCCGCGGGTCCACACCGGCAGCGACGTGCGCGCCTCCGCGGGAGGATCGGCAGGCGGGTCGGCGGCAGTCTCGGTCACGTCGGTTGTCATGTGCGGTCCTCTCAGGCGGCTGTCGTGGTGAGCGAGTGCAGTGCCGGGATCACGGCGGCTGTGTCGGCGACCCACCCGAAGATGCCGCCCTGCGCCTTGATCATCTCCAGGCCGATCCGCTGGAACTCCGGGAAATAGGAACCGACACAGTCGGATACGACGAGGCACTCGTATCCGCGGTCGTTGGCCTCACGCGTGGTGGTGTGTACGCAGACCTCGGTGGTGACGCCGGTGATCAGCAGCTGGCTGATGCCAGCGCCGACGAGCACATCCTGCAGCTCTGTCGCGTAGAAGGCGCCCTTGCCGGGTTTGTCGATGACGGTCTCGCCGTCGACGGGCGCCAGTTCGTCGACGATGTCGTGCCCGTACTCACCGCGCACGAGGATCCGACCGTACGTACCGGGGTCGCCGATGCGCTTCGAGGGGGCGCCGCGGTTGAGCTTCGCAGGCGGGCAATCCGAAAGGTCCGGTTCGTGGCCTTCGCGGGTGTGGATGACCATCGTTCCCGACGCCCTGGCCGCTGCGATCAGCGCCGCCAAGGGGGGAACCACCTTCAGCAGCTGA
>DATEIG010000574.1:0-6021 GCA_035279185.1 Mycobacterium sp. | reverse complement strand
GGGCGCGTTCGTCGCGGGCATGACGATCCTGACGGGCCTGCCACAGGTGATCGTGTCGCTGGTGAAGGCGCTGCTGTTCGGGCTGTCGGCGGGTCTCATCGCCTGCTACAAGGGTCTCCACGTCGGCGGCGGGCCCACGGCGGTCGGCAACGCGGTCAACGAGACGGTCGTCTTCGCGTTCATCGCACTGTTTCTCATCAACATCCTTGCCACGGCGTTCGGCGTCAAGGTGGCGCCGTGACCTCTCTCGTCGATGGCGCGGTCGGCCGCACCCGGAAACTCGGAGAACAGACAGCCTTCTTCGGACAGGCGCTGTGGAACACCCCCGACGCCGTCCGTCGGTACCCGGACATGGTGCTGCGGCAGATCGCCGGGATGGGCCTGGGCACCGGGGCGCTGGCGGTCATCGGCGGCACCGTCGTCATCATCGGGTTCCTGACGCTGTCCACGGGCGCCCTGATTGCCGTCCAGGGCTACAACACCCTGTCCAACGTCGGCATCGAAGCCCTCACAGGCTTTCTCGGCGCATTTCTCAACGTCCGGTTCATCGCGCCCGCGACCGCGGGTGTGGCACTGGCCGCGACCATCGGCGCCGGGGCCACCGCACAGATCGGCGCGATGCGGATCAGCGAGGAGATCGACGCACTGGAGGTGATGGGGATCCGGCCGATCACCTACCTCGCGTCCACCCGCATCGTCGCCGGAGTGGTGGCGGTCATCCCGATCTACACCGTCGCGGTGTTGATGTCGTTTCTGGCGACCCGGTTCGGCACCACGATCGTCTACGGGCAGTCCAGAGGCGTGTACGACCACTACTTCGACACGTTCCTGCAGCCGACCGACCTGATGTGGTCCTTCATCGAGGCACTGGCGATGGCGGCCGCCGTCATGGCGATCCACACCTATTACGGCTACACCGTGACGGGAGGCCCCGCCGGTGTCGGTCAGGCCGTCGGTCGCGCGGTGCGTCTCTCCATCACCGCCGGTGTGTTCATCCTGCTGACCATCACACTGTCCGTATACGGGCAGTCCGGCAATTTCCACCTGTCGGGGTAGCGCGATGAGCACACGATCCCCGCATGAACGCATCGACCCGATCTGGTGGGCACCGGTGCTGCTGATCGTCGTCATCGCGCTGAGCGCCCTGACCGCGCTGTTGTTCTCCGGAACGCTGAAGAGGTCCGAACCGCTGACGCTGGTCTCCGACCGCGCGGGCCTGGTCATGGAGGACGGCGCCAAGGTGAAACTGCGCGGCGTGCAGGTGGGAGAGGTCACCTCGATCGGCGCCGAATCCGGTGCGGCGGGCGCAGTTTCGAAACTGAAGCTGAAGATCGATCCGGAGCCGTTCAAGATCCTGCCGAGCAATGTGGAAGCGGAGATCAAGTCCAGCACCGCCTTCGGCGCAAAGTATGTCGACCTCATCGTGCCGCCCGACCCCAGCCCTCAACGTCTGCAGCCAGGGTCCGTGGTGCGCTCACGCAACGTCACCGTCGAGGTCAACACCGTCTTCCAGAGCCTGGAAGGTGTCGTCGGAGCCATCGATCCGGCGAAGCTCAACTCCATTCTGTCCGCGGTCGCCGAATCGGTGCGCGGCAAGGGCGACGTGATCGGCCAGGCCATCACCGACTCCAACAACGTCCTGCTCGCCGTCAACCCCCGCATGCCGACCGTGAAGCAGGACTGGCAGCTGTTCGGCCAGACCACGAAGGCGTACTCGGACGCCGCGCAGAACATCGTGTCGATCCTCGACGCCTTCTCGACCACAAGCACGACGATCACCGACAACGCCGAGGCGCTCGACACCCTGCTGTTGTCGGCAGTCGGCTTCTCCACTGCGGGCATCAACACGATCGGCGGGAACCAGACGAACCTGGTACGGGCCATGAACATCCTCGACCCGACGACACAGCTTCTGATGAAGTACTCGCCGACCTACACCTGTTTGTTCCAGGGCGCCCAATGGTTCCTGGACAACGGTGGTCGAGATGCCATCGGCGGCAACGGGAAATCGGTGATCATGGATGCGGCGTTGCTCGCCGGGGATGACCCGTACCGCTTCCCGGACAACCTGCCGGTCGTGAACGCGAAGGGCGGCCCGGGCGGGAAGCCCAGTTGCGGCTCGTTGCCGGACCCCTTGAAGAACTTCCCCGTGAAGTATCTCGTCACCGACACCGGCTTCGGTACCGGCCTCGACGTCCGGCCCAACCCCGGTATCGGATTCCCGGGCATCGCCAACTACTTCCCGGTGACCAAGGCCATCCCGGAGCCGCCGAGGATCCGCTACCCGGGCGGCCCCGCGCCAGGGCCTCTCCCCGCCTATCCCGGCGCACCTGCCTACGGCGCACCGGAATACGGGCCTGACGGCACTCCGCTGTATCCGCCGCCCCCCGGCGGTCCGCCGCCTCCGCCGGCGCCCGAGCCGCTGCCGACCGGGGAGGGCCAGCCATGAGGCGTTTCCCGGTAGCGACACTCGCGAAGGTGGCGGCATTCACCGCCGCGAGCCTCGTGTTCATGTTCATCCTGGTCACCGTGTTCGGGCAGTTCCGGTTCGACGCGACGAACACCTACAGCGCGATCTTCACCAACGTGTCGGGGCTGAAGGGCGGCAACTTCGTCCGTATCGCCGGGGTCGAGGTCGGCAAGGTCAGAAACATGACGCTGCACAAGGACGGCACCGTCACCGTCGAGTTCGCCGTCGACAAGAACCTGACGCTCACCGGAGGCACCAAGGCGGCGGTGCACTACGAGAACCTCATCGGTGACCGGTATCTGGCGCTGGAAGACGGACCGGGTTCGGTACGCAAACTGCTACCCGGACAGACGATCCCGCTCGACCGGACATCCCCCGCGCTGGACATCGACGCATTGGTCGGCGGATTCCGGCCGCTCTTTCGCGCATTGGACCCCGACCAGGTCAACGCGTTGTCGGGCGAACTGTTGCGGGTCTTCCAGGGCCAGGGCGGCACCATCTCGTCCGTGCTGGCCCAAACCTCGGCGCTGACAAGCACATTGGCCGGACGCGACCAGTTGATCGGTGATGTGATCAAGAACCTGAACACGGTGTTGAGCACATTCGCCAAACGCGACGACCAGTTCGCCGAAAGCCTCGACAACCTGACCGAGCTGATACAGGGGCTGTCGGACCGCCGCAGCGACATCGCCACGGGCACCGCGTACATCAACGCCGCGGCGGCATCGGTGTCAGACCTGCTGACCGAGGCGCGCCAACCGATCAACGAGTTCGTCAACCAGACCGACCGCGTCTCGGGCCAGATCGAGGCGGATCACGACTATGTCGACAATCTCGTGAAGACACTGCCCGACGCCTATCAGGTGCTGGCTCGCAACGGCTTGTACGGCGACTACTTCGGCTTCTATCTCTGCGATGCGGTGCTCAAGGTCAACGGCAAGGGGGGCCAGCCGGTGTACGTCAAGCTCGCCGGGCAGGACACGGGGCGGTGCACGCCGAAATGACGCCTTTCAAGCTCAAGCGCCCGACCGTCACACCGCTCGCCGAACGCAACAGGTTCGTCGTCGGCCTGGTCGGTATCGCCCTGCTGGTGGCCGCGGTGGTCGCGGCCTTCTCCTACGACAAGATTCCGTTCGTCAAGGGCACCTCCGACTATTCCGCGTACTTCGCCGAGGCCGCCGGCATCAAGCCGGGCAGCGACGTGCGTGTGTCAGGCCTCTCGGTCGGCAAGGTGTCGGACGTGAAGCTCGACGGCACAAGGGTTCTCGTCGATTTCACCGTTCGCAACGGCGTCGAGCTCGGTGACCGCACCGAGGCCGCCATCAAGGCCGAGACTGTCCTCGGCACCAAGATGCTCGAGATCACGCCGCGCGGCGACGGTGAGCTCACCGGCACCATCCCGCTCGAGCGGACCAAGTCGCCCTACGACTTACCCGATGCGCTCGGCGATCTCACCACCACCATCAGCGGTCTCGACACCACGCAGTTGTCGTCGGCCCTGACCACGCTGTCCGACACCTTCTCCGAGACACCTGCCGAGCTGAAGCCCGCGCTCGAGGGTGTGGCGCGGTTCTCCGACACCCTGAACCAGCGGGATGCGCAGCTGCGCAACCTGCTCGCCGACGCCAACAAGGTGACCGCAGTGCTCGGAAAGCGCAGCGACCAGATCGCCAAGCTGGTTCTCAACGCCAATCTGCTGCTGGGAGAGGTTCTCACACAACGTCAATCGGTCGACGCGCTGATGACCAACCTGACGGCGGCATCACGTCAGCTCTCGGGTCTGGTGGACGACAACCGCGCGACGCTGCGACCCGCACTCGACAAGCTCAACGGCGTGCTGGGGATTCTCGACAACCGCAAGAAGGAGTTGCAGCGCACGTTGTATCTCCTCCGCCGGTACGCGATGTCGTTCGGGGAGGTGCTGGGGGCGGGGCCTTTCTTCAAGGCATCGCTTGTGAACCTCGCGCCCGGGCAGTTCACCCAGCCGTTCATCGACGCCGCGTTCTCCGACCTCGGCCTCGACCCCAACACCATGCTGCCGTCGGAACTCGTCGACCCGGGTGTCGGCCAGCCGGGCACACCCGCGCTGCCGGTGCCCTACCCCCGCACCGGACAGGGTGGAGATCCCCACCTGACGTTGCCCGACGCGATCACGGGCAACCCCGGCGACCAGGGCTGCGGTCCGCCAGGCCTGCCGCTGCCCGGACCGACCGGTTGCTATCCCTACCGCGAACCCCTCCCCGCGCCGCCGCCGGGGGGACCGCCTCCAGGGCCGCCCGCAGTGGGACCGGCGGCGGGTGAACTGCCCGCACCGACCATTGCGCCGCCGAATCCTGCAGCGGCAGAGGGCGGCCCGCCGGCGAATCCCGCCGACTTCGGGGGAGGTGAGCGGTGACCGCGCGCACGCTGAGGACCGGCACGGCGGTGGCTCTCGTCGTGCTCCTGGTCGGTGCGATCGCTGTGGTGTCACCATGGGGTAGGCGCATCAGCAAGGACGTCTACTCGGCCTACTTCGCCAACGCCAACGGCCTCTACACCGGAGACGAAGTGCGCATCCTCGGCGTGGCCGTCGGCACCGTGGACGCGATCGATCCGGAGCCGGGCAGAACCAAGGTCACCTTCTCACTGGACCGGCAGTACTCGGTGCCCGCCGACGCCAAGGCCGCGATCCTCTCGCCCTCACTCGTCTCCGCCCGAGCGATTCAATTGGTGCCGGTCTACTCCGGCGGCCCGAAACTGCCTGCAGGCGCGACAATTCCGCAGGAGCGCACCGCAGTGCCCATCGAATGGGACGACTTCCGCCAGCAGCTGGAGAAGCTCACCGAATCGCTGCAGCCGACGACACCGGGCGGACCCAGCGCGGTCGGCCAGTTCATCAACACCACTGCCGACAACCTCCGCGGCAAGGGCGACACCGCACGCGACACGGTGATCAAACTGTCGCAGGCTGTTTCGGCGCTCGGCGATCACAGCACCGACATCTTCACGACGGTGCGCAACCTGCAGTTGCTGGTGTCGGCGCTGTCGTCGAGCAGCGATCTGCTGGCCGCGTTCAACACCAACCTGGCCGATGTGACGACGGTGTTGTCGAACACCCCCGACGAGATCGCCGATGCGACCGAGGGTCTCGACGCCGCGGTGAACGACCTGAGAAGCTTCGTCGCGGACAACCGGGAAGCCCTCGGCACCACCGTCGACCACCTCAGCTCGATCACCACCGCGCTCAACGACAGCCGGGGCGACCTCAAGCAGACCCTGCACATCACGCCGACGGTCTTCCAGAATTTCATGAACATCTACCAACCGGCCCAGAGCGCCGTCACGGGCATCCTGGCGCCGGTCAACTTCGCCAACACCGTCCAATTCATCTGCAGCGCAATTCAAGCCGCGTCGCGCAGGGGCTACGAGCAGTCCGCGAAACTGTGCGTGCAGTATCTGGCGCCGATCATCAAGAACCGCCAGTACAACACGTTCCCGTTCGGGGTGAACCCGTTCGTGGGCGCGTCCGCACGTCCCAACGAGATCACCTACAGCGAAGACCGCCTCAACCC
>DATEIG010000573.1:0-12972 GCA_035279185.1 Mycobacterium sp. | reverse complement strand
GAGATCGCCCGCCTCAAACAGCATGTGCGCACGATCCCGGTGCTCGGCAACGGCGACATCTACGACGCCAGCGACGCGCTGACGATGATGGCCGCCACCGGATGTGACGGCGTGGTCATCGGCCGCGGCTGCCTGGGCAGGCCCTGGCTGTTCGCCGAACTGTCCGACGCGTTCGCAGGTCGCGACGGTGTGAGACCGCCCACACTGGGTGAGGTCGCGACGATCATGCGTCGACACGGCGAGCTGCTGAGCGCGCACTTCGGTGAGGACAAGGGCATGCGCGACATGCGCAAACACATCGCCTGGTACCTCCACGGATTTCCGGCGGGCGCCGACCTCCGCAGGGCACTGGCGCTGGTCAAAACCCGAGGTGAACTCGACGAACTGCTCGCCAAGCTGGACCCCGACGTGCCCTTCCCCGATGCCGCCACCGGACCACGCGGCCGGCAGGGCTCGGCGGCCTCGGTGGCACTGCCCGACGGATGGCTGGCCGACCCGGACGATTGCACGGTGCCCGAAGGCGCCGATGTGATGCATTCCGGTGGGTGAACCGAGACCATCTCGACATTACGTCTCTCAGGATCTCTCAGTACGATATGAGTCTTGTCGTTATTGGCTCCAGACGCGGGGCCAGGGATAGTGCCGCATCACTGCAGGTGGCGGCAGCGCAGCGACTGATGCGCACCGGCGCGCACGCTGCTCTCACGGTCGGAGGCCAGTAGGGACATGAGTGACGGCGAGAACGCCACTCCTGGTCGCCGACGCGCGCCTGACGTGAACGGCGCCGATCCAGAGGGCGCCAACCAGTGGCTTACCCGATCCCCGCTGCCGCCGCGAGCCGCCGCGCCGTGGGAGCGCGGATCCTCAGCCGATCACGAGGAAACCGATCCGCCTGAGACCACCGGCAACCACACCGACGGTGTGACCGTCGCCGATCTCATCGCCAAGGTCACCGGTGCGCCTGCGGATCTCCCCAGCAGGCACGCCGCACCAGACCCCGAGCCGGAGCCGGAGCGTCCGGCGTCGCCACCCAGGCCCGCGTCGTCCCGCACGACGCCTCCGCGCCCGTCCCCGCCGCGCGCTTCGACTCCGCCACCCCGCACCCGGCAGCCCCGACCGCTGCGGCCCAAGCCGCAGCCCGCGGCAGCCTTCGATCCCGACACCGAGGTCATCCCCAGGGTCTCCTACGCCGACGAGATCCCCGACCTGGCCGCGCTGCGGCAATCCCGGCTCGACCGCGTCGCGCCCGAGCGCATCGGCGACTCCTCGACCGACCTCGACGCCCCGCCGACGAAGCGGAAGTCGCGTCGCCGCGTCATGCTGGCCGGCCGAGCGATCGCCGCCCTGCTCGCGGTGCTCGCGCTCGCC
Organism: Mycobacterium sp.; assembly: GCA_035279185.1. GTDB lineage: Bacteria > Actinomycetota > Actinomycetes > Mycobacteriales > Mycobacteriaceae > Mycobacterium. The sequence continues at coordinate 11,604 of DATEIG010000573.1, read as the reverse complement.
ATGACCGGCGGCGCGTGGCAGTGGCAGTCGGCCAAGAACAACATGCTCAACCGGGTCTCCGCGCTGGACCCCGATTCGCGCGACATCGTCGATCCCAACGCGCAGTTCGGTGACGAGAACTTCCTCATCGTCGGCATCGACAGCCGGTTCGGTGAGAACGCCGACATGGGCGCGGGCGACACCGAGGACGCGGGCGGCGCACGCTCGGACACCATCATGCTCGTCAACATCCCGGCCAACCGCGAACGTGTTGTGGCGGTGTCGTTTCCGCGCGACCTGAACATCGAACCCATGCAGTGCGAGGCCTGGAACGCCGAAACCGGTGAATACGGCCCACTGTATGACGAGGAAACCGGCACCTACGGTCCCGACGAGATCTACACCGAGACGAAGCTGAACTCCGCGTTCTCCTTCGGCGGCCCCAAATGTCTTGTGAAGGTCATCCAGAAACTGTCGGGCCTGTCGATCAACCGGTTCATGGCGGTCGACTTCGCCGGCTTCTCGAAGATGGTCGACGCGCTCGGCGGCGTCGAGGTGTGCAGCACCACGCCGCTGGAGGACTACGAACTCGGCACCGTGTTGGCCAACGCGGGCCGTCAGACGGTCGACGGGCACACCGCGCTGAACTACGTGCGCGCCCGGCAGGTGACCACCGAGACCAACGGCGACTACGGCCGCATCAAACGCCAGCAGTTGTTCCTGTCGTCGCTGCTTCGCTCGCTGATCTCCAAGGAGGTCTTCTTCTCGCTGAGCAAGCTCAACAACGTCGTCAACCAGTTCATCAGCGACAGTTATGTCGACAACATCGACACCAAGGATCTGGTGGCGCTCGGGCAGTCCCTACAGAACGTGGCGGCCGGTCGCATCACCTTCATCACCGTGCCGACCACGGGATACATGGACGAGTGGGGCAACGAACACCTCCGCGAAGACGATACGAAAGCGATCTTCGACGCGATCATCAACGACGATCCGCTGCCCGAGGAGCGCAACGCCGACAACACCCCGGTCCCCGGCACGCCGGAGTCGATGACGAACGAGACCAGCGAGTCGCCGACCAGCGAGGCGCCGGCCCCCGAACTCGCCGCCGACCCCGGTGAAGTCGTCGACGCCATCACCACCGACCCCTCCGCGGTCACCGTCCAGGTGTCGAACTCGACGGGCCAGGACGGTCTCGGCGCCACTGCCGCAACGGAATTGCAGCAGCACGGCTTCAATGTCGAGACGCCCGACACTTATCCCAGCTCGTTGAACGAGACAACGGTGTTCTTCTCCCCCGGTAACGAGCAGGCCGCCGCGACGGTGGCGTCGGCGTTCGTCGAGCCGACGATCGAGCGCGTCAACGGAAAGGGCAACACCGTTCAGGTGGTGCTCGGATCCGACTTCGCCGCTGTCAGCCCACCCAAGCCGAGCGGCTCGACGGTCCAGGTGCACGTGCTGCACGGGACCGGAAGCACGCCCACCCAGTTGCCGGAAGACCTCACCGTCACCAACGCCGCCGACACCACCTGCGAGTGACCTCAGGCGGTCCAGCGGGCGGCATTCACCTTTCGTTCACCCTGCGCGTCGTGACGATTCAGCAGATCAGCGCCTAGGCTTGGCCTATGCGAACCGCGTACCACGAGCAGCTGGACGGCCTGACCAACCAGCTCGGCGACATGTGCGGGCTGGCCGGGGTGGCGATGGAGCGCGCGACCCAGGCCTTGCTGCAGGCCGACCTGGTGCTGGCCGAACAGGTGATCACCGACCACGAGCAGATCGCGGCAATGAGCGCCAAGGCGGAGGAAGCGGCGTTCGTGCTTCTCGCGCTCCAGGCTCCGGTGGCGGGCGACCTGCGCGCGATCGTGAGCTCGATTCAGATCGTCGCCGACGTCGACCGGATGGGAGCCCTTGCGCTGCACGTCGCCAAGATCGCCCGTCGCCGGCATCCGCAGCATGCGCTGCCCGAGGAGGTCAACGGCTACTTCGCCGAAATGGGCCGGGTGGCAGTCGAACTCGGTAACAGCGCCCAGGAGGTGCTGTTGACGAAGGATCCGGAGAAGGCGGCGCGGATCAGCGAAGAAGACGACGCGATGGACGACCTGCATCGTCATCTGTTCTCCGTGCTGATGGACAAGGAGTGGAAGCACGGCGTGACCGCCGCGGTCGATGTGACGCTGCTGAGCCGCTTCTACGAGCGGTTCGCCGACCACGCCGTCGAAGTGGCCCGCCGCGTCATCTTCCAGGCCACCGGCCGGTTCCCCGAGGATGACCAACTGCCTGCCCGCTGACCCCGGTCACGGCCGGAGCACCAGCTTTCCCCTGGTGTGGCGCTGTTCGAGCGTGCTGAAGGCTGTCCGCACGTCGTCGAGCGCGAACGTCTCCGCTATCGGCACCTCGAGCCTGCCATCGGCGGCACGCGCTACGAGTTCGGCCAGCACGCCCGCATTGGCTGCGTCCGCGTTGCCTGAGGTACCGACCCGGTACTTCTCGGCGGCCGCGAAGTCGATGATCGTGTTCACCCGCTCCGGCGCCACACCGAGTTCGTCGACGGCGAGCGCCACGTAGCCGCCACCGAAGAAGTCCAGGAGCGCGTCGATTCGGCCTTCCGGCGCGGCCGCGCGCAGCCTTTCGGCCAGTCCGTCGCCGTAGTTGACGGGTATCACGCCGTGCGCGCGCAGCCAGTCGTCGTTCGACGGGCCCGCGATACCGAGTACGGTCGCGCCCGCCTCGGCAGCCAGCTGCACGGCGATCGAGCCCACACCGCCCGCGGCACCGGCGACGGCGACGACGTCGCCGTCCTTCAGGTTGACGTACCGGACGGCGGCATACGCGGAGGTCCCCGCCACGTAGAGCGCGCCCGCGACGTCCCACGGCAACGACGCAGGCTTCGGCACCAGGTTTCCCTCGGGCACGACGACGAACTCCGCGTGACTGCTCCGCTCATCGCTGAAGCCGACCACCTCGTCGCCAGACGTGAATTTGTCCGTCTCCGAGCCTGTTTCGACGACAACACCGGCGAAGTCGCTGCCCTGGCCCGAGGGGAACGTCGTCGGGAACACGTCGCGCAGCAGCCCCTTGCGGATCGATGACTCGCCGGGGTTGATCCCCGCCGCCTTCACCTCGATGAGGACCTCGCCGGGCCCGGGCTCTGGCCGATCGACATCACGCACCTCCAGGACGTCGAGGTCGCCGTAGGAATCGAATCGCACTGCTTTGCTCATGTCCGATAGGAACGGTTCAGCAGCCGAGCTATTCCCCCGGCTTGATGCGGACGCCCTCCTTGGTGGCAACCGCCAGATCACGCAGAACCTTGGCCAGCACTTCGAGCTCCGCGTTCGGGTAGCGGGACAGAAAGTCCCGCAGCCCCGCGGCGATCTCCTCGTGGAGCTGACGGTGCGCTTCGGTGACCAGTTCGCCGTCGGCGGTCAGGTTCAGCTGAATCTCTTTGCGGTTGCCCGGGATCGGGGAACGCTTCACCAGTCCGGCCTCGACGAGGCGCTGCACATGCTTGGACACGGTCCCCTTCAACTGTCCGGACCGCGATGCCAGGCCGACGAGGCTGACCGGGCCGTCGGCAATGCCCGCCATCAGGTGCATCGACAGCGTCGGCAGGGTGCGGACCGTGTCCTCCAGCCTCGGTGGACACCGGGCAGCGATGAAATCGCGTTCGGCATCACCGTCGTCGTCGGTGTCGAACTTGTCACCGACAGCGCCGACCAGGTCGTTGATCTCCGCGATCAACGACGGCTTGGTTTTCACGGAAACAATCTTGCCATCTCGCCCGCACCGACGTAGATTGTTTCCGTAGAAACTATATTCCCCGACTCAGGAGTCGCAATGTTGGCAGCCGTCGTCACCGAATGGGGCGAGGTCCCTCGCTACGTCGAGTTCCCCGATCCGCAGCCACGCGAGGGGGCGGTGGTCGCAGCGGTGGAAGCATCGGCGCTCACAAATCTGACCCGCGGGCTGGTCTCCGGAAGTCACTACGCCAGCAAGGAATTACAGCTCCCCACCGTGCCCGGCGTCGACGGCGTTGCGCGACTCGAGGACGGCCGTCGCGTCTACACCGGCGCGCTGGCACCCTACGGGCTGATGGCCGAGCGGACGCTGATTAGCCCGGCCGGCGCGGTCGAACTACCCGACGGCGTCGACTCGGTCACCGCCGCAGCGGTTCCGAACCCGGGCATCTCCGCATGGGTGTCCCTCGAACACGCTGCGGCACTGCAGGAGGGCGCCTCCGTCCTGGTGCTGGGCGCCACCGGGGTGACCGGTTCGATGGCCGTCCAGTTGGCGAAGACGGTGTTCGGCGCGGGACGCGTGGTGGTAGCCGGTCGGGACCGCGCGAGGCTGGACTGGCTGCGCACGGTCGGCGCTGACGAAGCGGTCGTCCTCGGCGGAGACGACGTCGCCGATCACGTGAGCGCCATGCACGCCGAGCGGCCGTTCGACGCGGTCCTCGACTACCTGTGGGGACCACCCGCCGAACAAGTGCTCGAAGCCCTCGCCGCCAGTCACCCGTCGTCGCACTACCACCTGACCCGCTGGGTTCAGATCGGTTCGATGGCGGGGGCAACGATCACACTGCCCGCCGGTGTGCTGCGCGGCAACGGCATCGTGGTGTCCGGTGTCGGGTTCGGCAGCATTCCGCCGGAGGTGATGGCACGCGTCCGCGCCGACGCTCTTCCGCGTCTGTTCGACATGGTGAATTCCGCTGCGCTGCAGCTGCACACGGTGACGCGTCCGCTGGCCGAGGTCGACGAGGCGTGGACGGCGGCTGAGCCGTCGGGCACCAGGGTGGTGCTGATCCCCTAGCCGAACCGCCCCGAGATGTAGTCCTCCGTCGCCTTCTGCGTCGGGTTGGAGAAGATCTTCTCGGTGTCGTCGATCTCGATGAGCTTGCCCGGCTTACCCGTCGCCTCGAGGTTGAAGAACGCGGTCTGATCGCTCACCCGGGCGGCCTGCTGCATGTTGTGCGTGACGATCACGATCGTGTAGTCCTGCTTGAGCTCGGCGATCAGATCCTCGATCGCCAGCGTCGAGATCGGGTCGAGCGCCGAACACGGCTCGTCCATCAGCAGCACGTCGGGCTGCACCGCAATCGCACGGGCGATGCACAGCCGCTGCTGCTGACCACCGGACAGCCCGCCGCCCGGCTTGTCCAGCCGGTCCTTGACCTCGTTCCACAGGTTGGCGCCCTTGAGCGACTTCTCCGCCACATCGTCGAGCGTCTTCTTGTTGCGGACGCCCTGCAGCTTCAGGCCTGCGACCACATTGTCGCGAATCGACATGGTGGGAAACGGATTCGGACGCTGAAACACCATACCGATGGTCTTGCGGACGCCGACGGGGTCGATGCCCGCGCCGTAGACGTCCTCGCCGTCGAGCAGGACCGAGCCCTCGACGCGAGCGCCAGGAATGACTTCGTGCATCCGGTTCAGCGTGCGCAACACGGTCGACTTGCCGCACCCCGACGGACCGATGAACGCCGTCACGTGGCGGGGCGGGATCGCCATCGACACGTCGGCGACCGCATGGAACGACCCGTAGTAGATGTTGACGTCTTTGAGGTCGAGGCGCTTGGCCATGTCAGAGACTCCTAAACCTTCTTGGGGGAGAAGAACTTGGCGATGAACCGCGCGCCGATGTTGAGCACGGCGATCAGCACGATGAGCGTGAACGCGGCACCCCAGAGCCGATCGGTGGGAACGGGATTGGCGCCTGCGCCCGCCGATGTCTGGTCGTACATCATGCCGGGCAGCGAGCCCATGAAGCCGTCGAACATGTCGAAGTTGATCGCCTGGGCGTACCCGACCAGGATCAGCAGCGGCGCCGTCTCACCCATGACCCTCGCCAGGGCCAGCAGGATGCCCGTGACGATGCCCGACAGTGCGGTCGGGATCACGATCGACGAGATCGTGCGCCACTTCGGCACGCCGAGTGCGTAACTCGCCTCGCGCAGGTCCATCGGAACGATGCGCAGCATCTCCTCGGTCGAGCGGACGATCACCGGAATCATCAACAGCACCAACGCCAATGACACAGCGAAGCCCGACCGCGGGAAGCCGAACGTGGCGACCCACAGCGCATAGATGAAGAGCGCGGCGACGATCGAGGGCACGCCGGTGAGGATGTCCACCATGAAGGTCGTGATTCTGCCCAGCCGGGTGCCGCCGCCGTACTCGACGAGGTAGATGCCGACGAACACGCCGATCGGGATGGAGATGAGCGCACACACCAAGCCCTGCAACAGGGTTCCGACGATGGCGTGGTACGCGCCGCCGCCCGCCTGGAAGGCCGTCATGCCCGCCTGCGAATGGAACCACCACGTGCTCGTCGTGACAGCGCCGATGCCCTTGACGACCACGGTGTAGAGAACCCACAGCAGGGGCACCATCGCGATCACCACCGACAGCGTCACCAAGACCGTGGCGACGTTGTCGGCCACCCTGCGGCGCAGGCTCAAGCTCTGGAACGTCGGCGCCTTGACCGGCCGGTCGAGTGTCGCCGTCATGACTTGCTCCTTCCGGCGACGGCCGCCCGCGCCAGCGAGTTGACGATGAACGTCAGGATGAACAGCACCAGGCCCGCCGCGATGTAGGCGCCCGCCTTGTACTGGTCGTTGAATTCCGAAGCGGCAGCGGCGATCTTGCTCGCGAACGTGTAGCCGGCGTCGAAGAGCGACCAGCCGAACGCCTGCTGCGTCCCGCGCAGGATGATGAGCAGCGCGATGGTCTCCCCTAGCGCCCGGCCAAGGCCGAGCATGGCGCCGCTGATGTAGCCAGACAACCCGAACGGCAGCACCGTCGTCTTCACGACCTCCCACCGGGTGGCGCCCAGCGCGAGCGCCGCCTCGATCTGGCCGCGCGGCGTCTGCACGAACACCTCGCGGGTGACCGCGGTGATGATCGGCAGGATCATCACCGCCAGCACGATGCCCGCCGTGAAGATCGTTCCGCCGCCCGCCACCGACGCGTTGCCGGTCTGGAACAGGAACAGCCAGCTGAGGTTCTGGTTCAGCCAGGTGGCGAAGGGCTTGATTGCCGGGGCGAGCACGTACAGGCCCCAGACGCCGTAGATGATCGACGGGACCGCGGCCAGCAGATCCACCATGTAGGCGAGCGGGCTCGCGACCCTCCGCGGCGCGTACTGCGTGAGGAAGATCGCGATGCCCAGTGCCACCGGCATCGCCAGGATCAACGCGAACACCGAGACGAAGACGGTGACCTGAAGCAGGTCGAGGATGCCGAACTGCATCGCCGACGTGTCGGTGGTGACCCAGTTGCCGCCGTAGAGGAAGAAGTTCTCCTCGTTGCGGGTCAGCGCCGGGACGGCCCGCCAGAGCAAAAACGCGCCGATGGCGGCGATGATGACGACGATGAGGACGCCCGAGCCCTCGGCGAGTCCGCGGAAGAGGCGGTCCCCGAGTCGAACCTTGGCACCCTTGGACGGGTCGGTGGACAGGGGCGTCGATTCGGGGTGAGGCGCCGCCAGCGCCTCACCTGAACCCGCGTCGGCCGGATTGAGCGGGCCGTTCGCTTCCGTCACATCGAGCCTATCGGTCATCGGTTCCGCTACCCCATCCTCCCGCATCCGAGCTGACGTGCCAGCCACCTAGGCGATCGCGTCGATGGACTTCTCGAGACGCTCCTTGAACGCATCGGGCAGCGGCACGTAGCCCGCCGCCGACAGGCCCGTCTGCCCCTCGTTGGCCGCCACGGTCAGAAACGACTTCAGCGCCGCGGTGGTGTCGGCGTCGTAGCCCTTCGAGCACACGATCTCGTACGTCGCCAGCACGAGCGGGTACGCGTCGGCCGCCTTCGTTCCGTAGATCGAATTCAGGTCCAGCGCAAGGTCATTGCCTTCCCCGGCGAACTTGGCGGAGTCGATGGCCCTCTTCGAGGTGTCCTCGGTCAGCTCGACCGCGCCTGCGCCGTTGTCGATCTGGGCGAACGGCAGACCGGCCTGCTCGGCGAAGCCCTTCTCGACGTATCCGATCGCGCCGGGGGTGGCCTGCACGGCCTGCACCACACCTGCCGACTTCTGCGCGCCCTCACCGGCGCCGCCCTGGAATTCGCTGCCCGTCTCCTTCGTCCACGCTTGCGGGGCGGCGGCCTTCAGGTACTTCTGGAAGTTGTCGGTGGTGCCCGACGAATCCGAGCGGTAGACCGGCTTGATGTCGATGTCGGGCAGCGTGGCACCGGAATTGAGCGCGGCGATGGCCGGGTCGTTCCACTTCTTGACCTGGCCGGTGAAGATCTTGGCCAGGACGTCGCCGTTGACGACGAGCTTGTCGACGCCGTCCAGGTTGTAGGCCATCGCTACGGGGCCGAACACCAGCGGCAGGTTCCACGCCGGGTTGCCGCCGCAGCGGGCGGCGCCCTGGGCGACCTGGTCGTCCTTCAGCGCCGAGTCCGAGCCCGCGAAATCGACCTGCCTGGCGATGAACTGCTCGCGGCCCGCGCCAGATCCGGTCGGGTTGTAGGAGAGGTTCTTGCCTGAGCAGACCTGCCCCCAGACCTTGTTGAACTCCGCGATCGCGTTCTGCTGAGCCGTCGACCCCTCACCCGTGAGCGAATTCTTGCCACCGCACTCGGCGTTCGAGGAGGCCGTGCCCGACGCACCGGTTCCGGCGTTGTTGTCGGTGCCGCAGGCGGACAGCGTCAGCGCGGCGAGCGCGGCGGCGGCAAGCGTCGTACCGAATGCCTTGCCAATGCTGTTGGACTTCACGTACTCCCACTTTCATCGAGGATCTCTGACGGCTTTTCAGACTCCCCGGCAACGTATGCGGCCGCGGTGGACGGCTATGGGCGCGAAGATGAACGAGCGGTGAACACGTACAGCGGGTTTCCAGGCGGACGTGCTAAGCCGCGGCGTACGCCACGTCGATGGAGAACACCTCGAAACCCAGCCGCCGATAGGTGTTCACCGCCGCTGAGTTATCTGCCTCGACGTAGAGCATGACCGTCGGCTCGGAACTCCCCGACAACCGGTCGGCCAGGTGGTGCAGCCCGATCAGGGTCAGGGTCGCGCCGATGCCGCGGCCCTGGGCGGCCGGGTCGACCCCCACCACATACACCTCGCCGAGGCTGTCGTTGTGCACCTTCGTCCAGTGGAAGCCGAGCAGGGCGCCGCTGTCCTCGTCGAACGCCAGGAACAGCCCTTCGGGTTCGAACCACGGCTCGGCGCGGCGCTCGGCGATCTCAGCCTCGGTCCACCCGCCCTGCTCGGGGTGCCACGCGAACGCGGCGTTGTTGACCCGCAGCAGTTCGGCGTCGTCGTCGGGGCCCCTGTAGGTGTCGATCCGCACGCCGTCCCGCGTGGTCAGAGCAGGCAGATCGGTCAACGGGCGGCGCATCTGCAGAAGCTCGCGAGCGGCCTCGAGGCCCAGCGACTTCGCCGTCGCCCGCGCGGACTCTCCGTTCCCGTGCGCCCAGATCCGCGTGCCGTCACCCCCCTCGGCCATCGCGGCCCGTGCCATCGCCGACCCGATGCCGCGCCTGCGCCACCGCGGATGCACGACGAGTTCGACCATGGCGGGGTCGTCGCCGTCAGCCGGGGCGAGATTCGCATAACCGACGATGTCGTCTCCGTCGAGCGCGACGAGGTGGCGGGTGCGGTCGTGGGCCAACTCGCGCAGGACCTGGTCACCGACGGGTGCGGTGCCGTCCTGCTGCTTGGCCGCCGCGATCACCGTGCGGATCGCGCGCTGATCGTCCTCGGCGAGACCGCTGCGCCATTCGAGCGACGGTTCGCTCACTGTGTGCGCAGCGGGTCAGCCAGCTCGTCGGCAAGACCGATGGACGCCTCGAACGCTTCGTCGACGTCGTCGGGTGCGTCGACGCCCGCCGCGGGCGCGCGTCCTCGGGCGGGGCGGACCGCCTTGTATCCCACGTTGCGCACCGTGCCGATGAGCGACTCGTATTCGGTGCCGAGCTTGGCGCGCAACCGACGCACGTGGACGTCGACGGTGCGTGTGCCGCCGAAGAAGTCGTAGCCCCAAACTTCTTGCAGCAGTTGAGCTCTCGTGAACACCCGGCCCGCATGCTGGGCCAGGTACTTCAGCAGTTCGAATTCCTTGTAGGTCAGGTCGAGTGGCTTGCCGCGCAGACGGGCGGTGTAGGTGCCCTCGTCGATGACGAGTTCGCCGAGGCTGACCTTGCCCGCGTTCTCCTGGCTCGCCGCTCCCCCGCGGCGACCGACCAGGAGGCGCAGCCGCGCATCGATTTCGGCGGGACCGGTGCTCGGCAGCAGGATCTCGTCGAGACCCCATTCGACGTTGACGGCGACCAGACCGCCCTCGTTGACCACGGCGACGACGGGAACCGAAGTGCCTGTGGTGCCGAGCAGACGGCACAGTCCGCGCGCTGCCGCCATATCGGTGCGCGCGTCGACGATCGCGATGTCGGCGCTGCCGGCCTCCAGCAATGACGAGACCTCTGTGGGGGCCGTCCGCACGTTGTGCGCGAGCAGCGACAACGAGGGCAGAACACCCTCAGGGTGCGGGTCGGCGGTTAATAGCAGTAGATCCACGGGCCCTCCAGCGTGCCGGGCAGATATTGACGGACATCGCTGTCGTCGGATACCTCCCAGATTCGTGGTCGACATCTGGGCGTTACCGGTGCACTAACGATAACCCGACACATGCCGATTGGCCGCGCCGAACAGGGCGCGGGCTGGCGCGTGGGCCAGAATGTCGCTGTGCGCAAGCTGGTGATCGGGGTGATATCGGCGGTGGCCGCGGTGGCGGTGGTGGGGGTCGGTGTCGACTTCGGCGCCGCGATCTACGCCGAATATCGCCTGGCCAGAGCGGTTCGCACCCAGGCGAAGCTCGATTTCGACCCGTGGGTCGGCATCATCGGCTTCCCGTTCATCTCCCAAGCCGCCGACCGGCACTACAGCCAGATCGAAATCCGTGCCAATGGCGTAGATCACCCTGTCGCGGGCAAGGTTTCCTACGAAGCGACCTTGTATTCGGTCGACGTTCCCGCCGATTCGTGGCTCATCGATACGGATTCCGAACTCTCGGCGGCCAAGGTCGAAAGCCGCATCATCATCGACTCCACCCATCTCGGCCGCTACATGGGCATTCCGGACCTGCTGGTGGAGGCGCCGCCCAAGGAGACGAACAACGCCACGGGCGGAACCACCGAATCCGGCATCTCGGGTAACACGGGGCTGGTGTTCACGGGGACACCGAAGGCAGCCGACTTCGACGAGAGGGTCAGCATCTCGGTGGACCTGTCCGTCGCAGGACCCGACCGCACGACCCTGGTGTTCACCCCGACGGGTGTCCTGACCGGACCCGGGACCGCTGACCAGGACGTTCCCGAGGACAAGACCGCGGCCGTGCTGGCCGCATTCACCGCCACGATGCCCGGGTTGAAGCTGCCGTTCGAGCTCGACCCGACCAGCGAGGGCGCCCGCGGGTCCGACGTCATCGTCGAGGGAATCGCCGAGGGAGTAACCGTCGCGCTGAATGAGTTCAACCAGTCATGAGCCCGTCACTGGCGATCGTCATCGTCGTGCTGATCGCGGCGTTCGGCATCGCCTATGTGATCAACAGGCTGATCGCCCTGCGCGCCGGGCTGCTCAAGGAGACGCCGCCCGACGCGACCGCTGCTC
>DATEIG010000572.1:0-3403 GCA_035279185.1 Mycobacterium sp. | reverse complement strand
TCAGTGCGCGGACGGAACCGCTTGACGACCTCGCCACCGGGTGCGAGCAGGAACTTCTCGAAGTTCCACTGCACGTCGCCCGCCTCACCGCCGTCGTCGGCGGTCTCCGTCAGCGCAGAGAACAGCGGATGGCGGTTCGGGCCGTTGACGTCGGTCTTCTCCAGCAGCGGGAACGTGACACCGTAGGTGGTGGAGCAGAACGTCTGGATCTCCTCCGCGGTGCCCGGCTCCTGGCCCATGAACTGGTTGCAGGGCACGCCGATCACGGTCAGACCCCGATCGCCATAGGTCTGTGCGAGCTTCTCCAGTGCGCTGTACTGCGGCGTCAGACCGCATTTCGATGCGACGTTGACGACGAGCGCCGCGCCGTCGGCGAGCTCAGCCAACGTGGTGGGGTTGCCGTCGAGTGTCTTCACAGCGATGTCACGCAGCGTCATGGCCGCAGACTACCGGTCAGGTGCCGAACAGCATTCCGGCCACCCTTTCGACGGTGGCGATCGGGTCCTCGTCGTCGATGGCCTTGTTGAGCCACAGCAGCGAAAAGCCATGCACCAGAGACCATGCCGCGAGCGCGGCCGCCTGCGGGTCGTTCTTGGCGCGCGGATCGTCGAGGGTCCCGACCCCTGCGGCCAGTTCGGTTCCCGCCGCTGTCTCGGCTGCCACCAGATCCGGGTCGGACGCGTCGTAGAGGGACTTGTCGAACATCACCTCGTAGTGGCCGGGATGGTCGAGCGCGAACCGGACGTAGGCCAGCGCAGCATCGAGGAATTCGGGCCGCGCGCCCTTGAGTGCGTCGGCGAGCATGCCGAAACCCTCGGTCGCCAGCGCGGTGAACAGGCCGCGACGGTCGGTGAAGTGATGGGCCGGCGCCGCGTGGGAGACGCCTGCGGCACGGGCCAGTTCGCGAAGGGACAGTCCGTCGGCGCCGCGTTCGGAGACGAGCACCGCTGCCTCGGCCAGGATGGTGGCCCTCAGGTCGCCGTGGTGGTAGGTGTCCCTGCTGCTCATCGGCCCATCATAGCCTCCTATCTTGACAGTGCCTAGATAGGTGCCTACCCTCCAACTTGTCACTGTCAAGATTGGAGTTCGAGATGGCCCCTCTCATCGCGCTCGTCATGGGAACCCTCGCCGCCAGAGTCATCGGTTGGCTGGGCGTGGACTACGTGGGCAGTTGGCCTGCGTCGTTTGCCGTCGGATTGGCGCTGATGTTCGTCGTCACCGGCGTCGCCCACTTCGTGAATCCGCTGCGGAGCGACCTCGTCGCAATCGTGCCGCCGCGCCTGCCGGCACCCGGGTTGCTCGTCACTGTCACCGGCGCGCTCGAACTCCTGGGTGCCGTCGGCCTGCTGTATCCACCCACGCGCGCCGCGGCCGCAACGGCGCTCGCTGTGCTGATGGTCGCGATGTTCCCCGCCAACGTCTATGCGTCGCGGATGCCGAACCCGCCGAAGTCGATGACAACCAAGCTGCCGCTACGCACGGTCGAGCAGTTCGTCTTCGTAGGCGCCGCCCTCGTGGTTGGCCTTGGCGGTGTCCAATAGCCACGCGTACTGGAACGCCGCCTCCTTCCAGCGCTCATACCGACCACTGATGCCGCCGTGGCCCGCGGTCATCTCGGTCTTCAGCAGCACCGGATGGTCGTCGGTCTTGGTATGCCGAAGCGCGGCAACCCATTTCGCCGGCTCGACGTAGTACACCCTGGTGTCGTTGAGCGACGTCATGGCCAGGATCGGCGGGTACTCCTTTGCAGTCACGTTCTCGTACGGCGAGTACGACTTCATGTAGAAGTAGACGTTCTCGTCGTGCAGGGGGTCGCCCCATTCGTCCCATTCGGTGACGGTCAGCGGGAGCGACGGGTCGAGGATCGTCGTCAGCGCGTCGACGAACGGCACCTGCGCCAGGAAGCCCGCGAACAACTGCGGCGCGATGTTGGCCACGGCGCCGATGAGCAGCCCGCCCGCGCTGCCGCCGAGCGCGACGAGATTCTCGGGCCGCGTCACGTCGGTGTTGATGAGATGTGCTGCCACAGCGACGAAGTCGGTGAACGTGTTGACCTTCTCCAGCAGCTTGCCGTGTTCGTACCAGGGCCTGCCGAGCTCACCGCCGCCGCGCACGTGTGCGATGACGAACACCATGCCCCGGTCCAGCAGCGACAGCCGCGCGATCGAGAACCTCGGGTCCTCGCATGACTCGTACGCTCCGTAGCCGTACAACAGTGTGGGAGCCGGGAATTGGAGTCCGACGCGGTGAATGATCGACACCGGCACGCGCGCGCCGTCGGCGGCCACGGCCCAGTCCCGTCTCTCGACGTAGTCCTCGGGGCGGTAGTCGCCGAGCACCGGTTGCTCGCGCAGCAGCGTCCGTTCGCCGGTGGCGAGGTCGACGTCGTAGATGCGCACGGGCGTGACGAACGACGTCGAGCCGATGCGCAATTTCGGCGAGTCCCAGTTGGGGTTGCCGCTCAGACCCGCCGAGGTGAGCTCGGACTCGAAGGTGAAATCCTCGGCGCGGCCGTACTGGCCCTGCGCGTCGATCGGCCAGAGCTGGATGCGGGGCAGCGCCTCGCTGCGGTAGCTCACGACGAGGTGGCCCGCGAACGCGTCGACGGCGTCGAGGCGGACGTCATCGCGATGTTCGATGAGCGTGCGGGTGGCCGTGGGATCGCTGACCGGCGCTTCGACGAGCGTGAAGTTCTCGGCTCCGTCGTTGTGCAGGATCAGGAACCGATCCTCGCCGCCGACGACCGCGTGCTCGACGGAGTACTCGACGCGCTCGCGCCGCGGCCAGACGACGGTGAAGTCGGCGTCGCCCTCCCGTGCGTCGGCGTAGCGGATCTCCGATGTCACCGCGCTGCCCGCGGCGATGATCAGGTACTTGTCGCTGCGGGTGCGTCCCACCGCGAGCCAGAACTTCTCGTCGGGCTCGTGAAAAACCTTCTGCGCGGGCAGGCCTGAGCCGATGCGGTGCCGCCACACGGTGTCGGGCCGCCACGCGTCGTCGACGGTGGTGTAGTAGATGGTTCGGTTGTCGGCGGCCCACGTTGCGCCCGCGCCGATGCCGACGATCTCGTCGTCGTACAGCTGGCCGGTGTGTAGATCCTTGAATCGCAACGTGTATCGCTCGTCGCCGACGATATCGACGGAGTACGCCAACGTGTTCGCGTCGACGCTCACGGTCGCGGCGCCGAGCGCGAAGAAGTCATGGCCCTCGGCCAGGACGTTCTCGTCGAGCAACACCTGCTCGCCGGCGATCTCGGTGTGCTCGTCGAATTGCGGGGGCGCCCAGTCGTCGGGATCGGTGATCGGACACCGGCAGTGCACGCTGTACTGCTTGCCCTCGAAGCTGCGGGTGTAGTACCACCAGCCGTCGCGCCTGATCGGCACCGACAGGTCGGTCTCCTTGG
>DATEIG010000571.1:0-11312 GCA_035279185.1 Mycobacterium sp. | reverse complement strand
GCCCGTCATCGGACCGGGAAGGTGTGGCGGCCGCGTTGTCCCGGTGGACAGGCAGACTCGCCCGCACCGAGACTGCAGAAGATGAGGGAAATCAACCGAATTCCGTCAACAACCGTAGTCTCGGCGCGGTGTGAGTACTAGTTGTCGGGCAGGATCTTCGCGGCCAAGGCCGCTGCGATGACCACGAGCGCGATGATGGTCAGCGCGACCGCACCCCAGCCGTGGCCGTCGTAGGCGACACCGCCGAACCAGCCGAACACGCTCGAACCGCCGTAGTAGAAGAGGTTGTACAGCGACGACGCCTGCGCCTTACCGACCGGGGCCGACCGACCGGTCCACCCCGAGGCGATGGAGTGGGCGCCGAAGAAGCCTGCGGTCGCGATCAGCAGCCCGGCGAGGACGAGGAACAGGTTGCCCGCCAACGTGATTGCGACTCCCGCGGCCATGATGGCAGCCGACACCAGCAGAACGCGCTTGCGCCCGAACCGGGTCGCCTCCGCACCGGCTCTCGCCGATGCCCACGTCCCGGCGAGATAGGCCACGAAGACCAGGCTGACGACGAACGGCGACAGGTGAAACGGCGCGCCCATCAAGCGGAAGCCGAGGAAGTTGTACATCGCGACGAATCCACCCATCAGCAGGAACCCCTGCGCGAACAGCGCCAGCTGTCGCGGTGACCGGAGGTTGGCGGTCAGCCGGTGGACAAGGCCGCCTTCCGGATTGGCACCGGCCTCCTTCGACGGGGTGAAGCCGAGCGGCTGGGGCGCGAGCTTTACGAAGCCGAACGCGGCGACACAGCACACGGCGGCGACGGTGAAGACACCCATGCGCCAGCCTGCGACCTCGGCGACGGGGCTGGAGACGATCCGGCCGAGCAGGCCGCCGATGGTGGTGCCCGCGACGAATGTGCCCGCAGCCCGCGCCGCGTGCGTGGGATCGACCTCCTCGGTCAGGTAGGCGATGGCGATCGCGGGCACGCCGCCGATGAGCAGGCCTTCGACGAACCGTCCCGCGAGCAGCAGCTCATAGGTGGGCGCGAACGGGACGAGCAGACCGACCACCGCCGCGACGGTGACCGACAGTGTTATCGCCCTCACCCGGCCGATGCGATCGGCGAGCACCGACCACGGGATCACGCCGAACGCCAGGCCGATGGTGGACGCCGAGATCGTCAGCGCCGCGGTGGAGGCGCCCACGTGCAGGTTCGACGAAATGAGCGGCAGGACGGCCTGCGGCGAGTAGAGCTGGGCGAAGGTGGCGATCCCCGCGCAGAAGAGCGCGGCGA
Organism: Mycobacterium sp.; assembly: GCA_035279185.1. Lineage (GTDB taxonomy): Bacteria > Actinomycetota > Actinomycetes > Mycobacteriales > Mycobacteriaceae > Mycobacterium. The sequence goes on along the minus strand of DATEIG010000571.1, from coordinate 10,027 downwards.
GCAGCCGCCGGTACTCGGCTGAGCCGCGGCTGTGTCCTAACCACGTGCGGGGCGAGGCCTGCTGGATGGTCATGGACACAAACGTTAAGAGAGCTGCGGTGATGTGTCCAATGCATGATTTGAGACTAGGTCATACGCTAGGTGCATCATTGCTGAGAAAGGCGGCGAAGCGCTTGGCCGGCGGCGACAATTCCCGTGCGCCGTCCCACACGATGCCCACCTCGCGCTTGGCTCCCGCGTTCGACAGTGGGACGTGGACCGTCTTTGACACGCTGCCGTCACGCGGGACGGGGATGACCGCGACGCCGAAGCCCGCCGCGACCAAGCCCTCGACGGTCGGGATCTCGGTGGCCTCGAACACGATGTCCGGCTTGATGTCGTCCTCCGCCAGCAGCTGGTCGGTGAGCTGCCGCAGGCCCGCCTGTTCGGCGAGCGCGATGAACGGCTCCCCTTTCGCCGCCGACAGCCTCAACCGGGCGCGGGCCGCGAGCCGGTGCCCGTGCGGGACGGCGAGGCAGAGCTGGTCGACATACAGTCGGCGCCAGCCGAAGTCGGGCGCCTCGGGGCGGGGCGCGGTGATCGCGATGTCCACCTGGCCGTCGAGAACCCGTTGGGTGATCTCGTGCGCGGGCCCCTGCACCAGTTCGAAGCCGATGGCCGGAGCGGATTCCCGGAAGCGCCGCAATTGTTCTGGGACATAAGAACTCGCGAGTGAGTGCAGGAACGCCAGGCGAACCCGACCGGTGTCGGGATCGCGCAGGGCGGCGATCCGGTCGCGCGCCGAACGCATCTCGGCGATGCTGCGCTGGGCGTGCTCCAACATGATTTGGCCGTACGGGTTCAACCGGAGCCTGCGATTGACCCGATCGAACAGCGGCGCGCCCGCTTCGCGCTCGAACCTCGCCAAGGCCCGCGACAACGTCGGCTGGCTGACCGACAGCTCCGCGGCGGCGTCGGTGACGTGTTCCGTCTCTGCGAGTACCACGAACCAGCGCAGTTCCTCGAGGTTCACCTCTCGACCATAACGACCGACCGCGGCGCGAACCGGGATGTGCCGTCGGGCAGGATCAACGAGGTGGGCGACCTGCCGGAACTGGACAGCGCCATCGAGCACGCACTCGATCGCCTCCTGGCCTCGCTGCAACCGGAGCCTGTCGGTGTGGACCGGTTCCGCGTGCACTGCGAGGCCAACCGCTTCGGGCGCGTCTTCGGCGGCCAGATGATCGCCCAGGCCATGCGGGCCGCCGCAGGCACGGTGAGCGACAAGCCGCCGCATTCCCTGCACGCGTACTTCGTGCAGTCGGGCGACCCCGACCATCCGCTCGACGTCGTGGTCGACCGGGTTCGCGACGGCCGCTCGATGGCCGCCCGCCGCGTCACCGTCGAGCAGGGCGGGGACACCCTTCTGATCGCGATGGTGTCCTTTCACGACAACCCGACGGAACCGGAGTTCGCCGAGCGCGCGCCGCAGGGGGTGGATCCGGGTGAGCTCCCGCGATTACAGGACTGGGTGGAGTCGGCGCCGCCGGAACTTATCGAACGCGCACGGTCCTGGATCAGCAGGCCGCCACCGCTGAACATGCACATCGCCGAGCCGACGTGTTTCTTCGGCGGACCGCGCGACACCGGACCGCGCTCGCACTGGATGCGGCTGCCGCGTCCCGTCGGCGACGACCACGTGCTGCACAGCGTCCTGCTCGCCTATGCGTCGGACTACCTGCTGCTCGACATCGCGCTGCGCGGACACCCCGAGCCCGTCAGCGTCGAGTCGTCGACGGCCTTCAGCCTCGACCACTCGATATGGCTGCACCGGCCGGTGCGGTTCGACCGGTGGCACAGCCACACCGCCGAACTGTTGGCGGTCACCGGCCACCGCGGCCTGGTCCGCGGCGCCGTGCACGACATCGACGGCCACCTGGTGGCGAGCACCACGCAGGAGGTGCTCATCCGCTCCCGTTGAGCATGTGCATCGCCGCGCGGTGGCTGAACAACATCGACGCTCCGATCGGGTTGCCGCCGCCCGGATACGTCTCGCCCGACACGGCCGCCATCGTGTTGCCCGCCGCGTAGAGCCCCGGTATCGGATTCCCCGCGACGTCGAGCACACGCGCGTCGACGTCGGTGCGCAGCCCGCCCTTGGTACCGAGGTCCGATATGCCGAACGCCGCCGCGCGGTACGGCGGGGTGTCGATGGGCACCAGCGGTGACGCCCCGCCGGTGAACGCCCGGTCGAACGACTCGCCGCCGCGGCCGAAGTCCTCGTCGACGTCCCGCGCCGCGAACTCGTTGAAACGACGCACCGTGGCTTCGAGATTGTCTGCGGGAACACCGATCTGGTCGGCGAGGTCGGCCAGGGTGTCGGCTTGCCGCCACAGCCCGGCCGACACGTAGTCGGCCGTCGGCGAGAACGACACGTTGGTCGCCATCACCGGCGGCTGTTCGCCCGCGCGGCTGTCGTAGACCATCCAGTAGCGGGAGTCGACGGTGCCCTCGTTCATCGCGCGGATGATCTCGCGGCCGGACCTGTCATAGGCGGCGGACTCGTTGACGAACCGGCGGCCTGCGCGGTCGACGAAGATGCCGCCGGTGAAACACAGCGCGAACGCCGCCCTCCCGTCGGGGTGCACCAGTCCCGGCGACCACCACGCCTGGTCCATCAGATCCGTGTCGGCACCGACGAGCATCGCGGCGCGGTGCGCACGGCCGATGTTTCCCGGCGCCCCCATGCTGTCCGCAGCTGTTCCGGGTACGCCGAATTCGGTTCGCATCCGGTCGTTCTGCTCGAATCCGCCCGCGGCGAGCAGCACACCGCGCCGGGTACGAATCACCCGTCGCGCACCGTCGGTCTCCACCCCTGCCCCGACCACGCGGCCGTCGTGCACGATCAGCTCGACCACGCTCGTGTTCAGATGTGCACTGACGGAGGGGTTCTCGGCCATCGCCGACAGGAAGCGGCCGATGACCGCGCGGCCACCGGTGAGCAGGTCGGGCTGCGGCGCGCCGAGGCGCTCGTGATCCAGCGGTCCCCGGACCAGCCCCCGGAAACGACCCAACCGGTCGTCGGGAATCGCCCGCGAGACGATGTGCCGCATGCCGTCGTTGCGGGCGCCGGGCACCGAACTGTAGTAGTCGGGCCACGGCAGCACCTTGAATGCGAAATGGTCGTCGTTCTCCAGATATTCGATCAGCGCGGCGCCGCCGCGCACATACGTCTCCTGCAGATCGGCGGGCGTGCGGTCGCCGACGACGCTGCGGTAGTAGCGCAGCGCCTGGTCGATGGTGTCGTCACTGCCCGCGCGTCGAAGCACCGGATTGCACGGGTACCACATCCCGCCGCCGCCCGAGTAGGCAAACGTGCCGCCGAACCGGTCGGTCGCCTCGACGAGTGCGACCGAAAGACCTTCGCGCGCAGCGGTATAAGCACCGGCGATCCCACCGCCGGAGCCTGCGACGAGGACGTCCACGGTCTCGTCGAGCGCGGTCACAGGTTCCTCGACCTGTTGACGAAGCGGCCCTCACGTGGCGAAAACAGCCATCCGCCTCCGGCTTTCGTGCCGCCGTCGACCGGAATGTTGTGACCGGTGACGAACGCCGACTGGTCGGAGGCCAGAAACAGCGCGACCCGCGCCTGGTCCTCCGGCCAGCCCACTCGTCCGACCGGGGCCCACGACCCCCACAGCTCGTCGACGTCCTCGTATCCGGTCAGGTAATCGACCTGCGGGGTCTGGGCGAGGTCGGTGCCGATGCCGTTGACGCGTATCCCGTGACGACCGAGATCGACGGCCAGACACGTGGTGAAGTGCGCTGCGGCCGCCTTCATCGCGCCGTAGACGGGGTCTTTGGGGTAACCGCGCATGCCCTCGACCGAGTGCACGGTGACGATGCTTCCGCGACGCCTCTCCATCATCGACGGCGCGAAAGCCCGGGTGACTGCGAAGACATGGCGAAGGTTGACGTCGTACATCTGCTGCCAGGAGTCCGACGTGGACGTGTGGAACGGCACCAACGGGCGGTAGTCGCCGACGTTGTTCACCACGACGTCGACTCTGCCGTGTTCGGTCAGAACGGCTTCGGCGAGCCGCGCGACATCTCCGTCGTCGGTGACGTCGGCGATGTGTGTGCGGATGTGTCCGCCTGTGCCGGCTATCTCGTCGCGGACAGCGTCGCCGCGTTCGCGATCGACCTCGGCGACCTCGACCAGCGCCCCGTGCTGCGCGAACAGGCGGGCGATACCCGCACCGATTCCCGCGCCTCCCCCGGTGATCACCGCGACGCGCCCGTCGAGAAGCCGGTTCCAGTCGTCGATGGGCGGGACGCCGGCACCGGTCATAGCGACGGACCTTACGCGGTTCACGCCAGAGCGATACCCAGCTCCGACGCGAAGACCTTGATCATGTGCTGCACGCCGATCTCATTGCGTCCGATGACCATGTGGTCGTGCTGGCCGTGCCGCACTCCCTCGCCGCACTGGGGAAGCATCGCGAAGTCCTCGTCGCGGACAGCGGCGTGCACGCCCTCGTAGACCGCGTCGTAGCCCGCCCGCATCTCGTCCGTGGTCGCGGGTACCCGTCCCATCCAGCTGTGCCGCACCGTGCATTCGGTCGGCTCGCCTGCGGGCAGGATGTCGATGATCTCCACTCCCACAGGGCTGTTCGCCAGGATGAGGTTCGGATACACCCAGTAGATGACGCCCATGTTCGTCGAAGGGTCGACCGGCGCGGCAGGGTCGGACTCGATGTTGGTGATCCAGTTGAAGGGGAAGCCGAGGCGGTGGTGCTTGCCGAACTCGTCGTAGATCGTGGTGTTGGCGAGCGTGTTCTGCCCGATCACACTCTGCCCGTGTACGTACGGGAAGTGGTACCCCTCAGCGAACGCCTCCAACGCTCCCTTCCACGACACGCTCGAGGAGAACTCCCGCTCGGTGTGATAGCCGTAGGTGTCGTAATTCCACAGCGCCAGCTCGGCGTTCAGGTCGCCCAGGTGGTCGTCGAGGTCGATCGAGGCGCCCGCGGTCAGGACCCCCCAGATGAAGCCGTGGCGCTCCTCGCTTGGCAGTTCGACGAGGCCGTAGTCCGCGGTGTTCAGTGAATCGAAACCGGCCCTGCCCGGCACCATGAACAAATCGCCGGTGTTCTTGTAGGTCCAGGCGTGGTACGGGCAGACGAACCGTGAGGCATTGCCTGACCCGCACGCGGGCATGGCACCCCGGTGCCTGCAGTAGTTGAGGAAGACATGACTCCTGCCCGATCCGTCCCGCGTGACGAGCAGGGAGTCGCCGAGCACCGATCGCACGACATAATCGTTCTTCTGCGCCACCTGTGCGGACGGCAGGACAGCCAAGGGCACCCGGCGAAGGATTTGGGTTTCCTCGATCTCGGTGAGCTTCGGGTCGCGGTAGTAGTGCAGCGGCACGCGCAGTTCCCGGTCGGCCATGTCGGTGGTGCCGTCCACGGCGTGACGCAGCGCCCTCCGCGTCAACTCTTCGTCGTGCGCGTCCGTCGTTCCGCCAGTTGTCGACGTCATGAACCTGACCATACAGTGAATATCGTTTGTATTGTCAAGATGCGCGCCGCGATCGTGCAACGATCAACGGATGCGCAGGCACGGCTGGTCGGGTGACATCCCGGCTGACGACGACGAAGCGGCCCGCCGCATCATCGCCAGCGCCAAGCGCGCGATCGACGAGCGGGGCACCGTCAGCATCTCGGAGGTCGCACAGGAACTCGGTGTCACGCGGCAGACCGTTTACCGCTACTTCGCGACCCAGGAAGCGCTGATGGCCGCGACGGCCATGGCGTCGGTTTCGGTGTTCCTCGATCGGTTGGCGGGACAACTCGGGTCGATGACCGATCCCACCGATGCCGTGGTGGAGGGCATCGCCTACACCTTCGAGCAATTGCCGCACGACCGGTACCTGGGCCTGGTGCTACAGCCAGGGAAGGCGAGCGCATTCACGGCGAGTGTCACGTCGGATGCGGCGATCTCATTCGGACACTCGATCCTTCAGCGCTTCGGCGTCGACTGGGATGCAGCGGGTTTTCCGGACGACAAACTCGACGAGCTCGTCGAGTTCATGCTGCGCACACTCCAATCCTTCATCGTCGACCCCGGCCAACCGCCGCGGAGCGGTGAGCAGTTGCGCCGATATCTGCGCGATTGGATCGCGCCGTCGGTGATCGCCCATGCGAAGACGTCCGCGTGAGCCGGCGCGGCCACATCATCCGGCTCGCCGTGTTCGCGGCGTTCCTGCTGGGGCTGTTCTATCTCGTCGCCGTCACCCGGGTGGTCGACGTCGAGGACGTTCGGCGCACCGTCGCCGCCACCGGCCCACTCGCGCCGCTGACGTATGTCGTGGTGTCGGCGGCGCTCGGCGCGATCTTCGTGCCGGGTCCGATTCTCGCCGCAGGCAGCGGTCTGCTGTTCGGGCCCGTGCTCGGACTGTTCGTGACCCTCGGGGCGACCGTGGGAACAGCGGTCATCACCAGTCTGATCGGCAGACGCGCGGGCAGGCAGAGCGCCCGTGCGCTGCTCGGGTCCGAGCGGGCCGACCGGTTCGACCGGCTGATCGCGCGCCGCGGCCTGTGGGCGGTGGTCGGCCAGCGGTTCATCCCCGGGATATCGGATGCGCTCGCCTCGTACGCGTTCGGCGCATTCGGCGTTCCGTTGTGGCAGATGGCCGTCGGCGCGTTCATCGGTTCCGTCCCGCGGGCGTTCGTCTACACCGCGCTGGGCGCATCGATCGGCGACCTGTCGTCGCCGCTGGCCTACGCGGCGGTCGCGATCTGGTGCATGACCGCCGTGGTCGGCGCATTCGCCACCCACCGCGGCTACCGCCATTGGCGTGGGCATCGTCGAGCGGCCACCGACGGACCGGGTACTGTCCCACAAACAAAGGGTGGCCTAACACCTGAGAGCGAAGGGCAGTAGACGCATGGACGATCGACCGATGTACGCCGCGGGACTACGGCTCCTCGTGGTCGGCGCCTCGTCGGGCATCGGCCATGCCGTCGCGGAGAGTGCCGCGGCAACGGGAGCCACGGTGGCCGTGGCGGCTCGGCGGATGGATCTGCTGACCGCGCTCGCCGATGCCGTCGGCGGCAGCGCGTTCGAGCTCGACGTCGAAGACGCGGCAGCGATCAAGTCCGTTGTCGCCGAGGCGGCCCAGACACTCGGCGGGCTCGATGCCGTGGTCTTCACCAGTACCGTGGTGCCGTTCGCGAACATCGAGGACACCGACGTCACGACATGGGTGCATGCCTTCTCGGTCAACGCCCTGGGCGCCAACAACGTGCTGCGCGCCGCGCGTCCGCACCTGTCCGAGAACGGCGTGGTGCTGATCGCGTCGAGTAACGACGTGGGGCGGCCTCGCGCGGGGACGGCGGCCTACAGCGCGAGCAAGGCCGCCCTCGACGAAATTCTGCACTCGTGGCGCAACGAACACGCGGACCTTTCGCTCATTCGCGTCGGCATCGGCCCGACCGCGGACACCGAGATCCTGCGCGGCGCGGACCGCGATCTGCTGTCGCTGCTGTTCCGCTCGTGGGTCGAGCACGGCCAGCTCCCCGCGCAGATGTCTGCGCTCAACGACGTCGCGAACACCCTGGTCTCGCTGGTGATCACCGCCCGCGAGAACCCGAGCGTGGTGCCCGAGATCGTGCAGCTGTCGCCCCGCATCCGTAACGCCACCTGAGAATCTGGGTTCAGTTTCCTGAACCCAGGAATAGCGTCGCCCACCTCCGGGCTTGTTCATCGCATGAGCGAGCAACAAGCGACGGTAGTTCCCTTTGAGGGCCTGCGCGTCCGATATGAGAGCACGAAGACATACGAACAGTTGGTCAACGCACTGCTCGCCGACATCGGCGACAAGCCGGTGCCGATCAACGACATCAGCGCCACCTTCGACGACTGGGAATCGTTCGAGCGTGAGGTGGCCACGCACGAGGGACCGAGCGGTTTCATGCTGTTCGGGGTGTTCGACCACGGCGCGTGGCTCGCGAAGGCGGGCATCGACCGCCGGGTGCTGCGGGTGATCCTCGGAAACCCGTTGATCGCGATCACGATGCTGCGCCATGACGTGACCGCGGGACTCTTTGCCCCCGTTGAACTTCTCGTCACCGAGGAGGAGGACGGGCGGAGCTCGTTGACCTATGTGCTTCCGTCGTCGGTGATGGTCGTGGATGCGAACGAACCGCTTCTCGCCGCCGCCCAAGCCCTTGACGCCAAACTTGCGGCGCTCGCCGAATCCGTGACGACGGCCAAGTCGACGACCTAGTCGGCGGCTTCCACGGGGGTCACGTCGGTGAGCCCGCTGATTCGCAGGACCGGCATCAGCACCGGATTGGCGATCAGGCGGATCCGGCCCGCGTTGGCGAACAACACGTTGATCGCGCCGCTGTCCAGATACAGCACGCCGCTGAGGTCGACGATGAGCATCGCGCCGTCTGTCCCTGCCGCGGACAGTGCACCGGAGAACTCCTCGACGTTGCTGAGGTCGATCTCCCCGGTCGCGGTCAGCACACGGGTGCCGTCTCCGCGGTCCTCGGTGTTGATGTTCAGCGGCGTGATCATCAGGCGATCCTCGTGTGCATGTGGACCGTGGTGCCGCCCGCGCGCGGCTGGATCGAAACGTCCTGCATCAGGGCCCGCATGAGCGCGATGCCTCGGCCGCGGTGCGCCGCCGCCACCGGCGGCTTCCACGAGCCGGCATCGACGACGGTGACGTGCACCCGGTCTGCGAAAGCGATGGCCCGCAGGCTGATGGCTCCCTCCTTGGCCACCCTGTGCCCGTGCTCGATCGCATTGGCGAGCGCCTCGCCGGTGGCGATCAGCACCTTGAGCGTCTGATCCTCGTCCATTCCCGCGCGGGACAGCCACCCCTTCAGCGCGGCCCGGGTGGACGCGAGATGGCTTGCCTCGGCGGGGAATTCGATCTCGAGCGGGGCCGGCTGGCGGTACAGCAGGAGCGCGACGTCATCCTGGTAGCCATCCCCGGGCGCCAGCCGCGACATCACCTGCATGGCGAGGTCGTCGAGCGCGCTGGACCTGTTCTCCGCGACAAGGTCGACGGCGCGGGCGATACCGGTGTCCAGCGGTTCACGGCGCCGCTCGACCAGTCCGTCGGTGTACAGCAGCAGCGTCGCGCGCGGCGGCAGGGTCTCGCGGTGCTCAGGTCGCGACCGGTCGAAGGACAGCCCCAGCGGCGTGGCGCGTGCACCGTCAAGCAGTCGTGTCGTGCCGTCGGAGAGCACCATGATCGGTGGGGGGTGACCCGCGCTGGAGTACACCAGTTCGCCGGTGTCGGGGCTGAGCACCGCACAGAACGCGGTGGTACATCGGGCACCGGGAAGCCGGCTGGCGAACTGATCCATCGCCACCAGCGCGGCACTCGGGCTCGGTTTCTCCAGAAGCAGTGCGCGACAGGCACTTCGAAGCTGGCCCATCACCGTGGCCGCGGACAGCCCGTGTCCGACGCAATCTCCGACGATCAGCGCGATACGCCCGTCGTCGAGGTCGACGATGTCATACCAATCGCCGCCGACCTGGAGCGGGCGAGCAGCGGGCTGGTAGCGGACCGCGAAACCGGTCGGCAGGTTCGAGGGACCGAGGATGGCGTTCTGCAGCGCCAGCGCCGTCTCCCGCTGCTGGTCGAGTTGGTGAACCCGCTGCAGACCCTGCCCGAGCCGTCCCGCCAGAACCGTCAGTAACGTGTCGTCCTCGTCGGTGAACGGCCGCCGCTCCGCGAGCTCGATGTGCAGCACCAGCACCCCGCGCGGATGTTGCAGTGCGATGCCCGCCATTCCGGGCGCAGACGTGTCGGGCGTGAGCAGATCGCCCTCCGCCAGCGACCTGATCATCTGCTGCGTGCGCGGCGGCAGATACGACCATTGCGCCGGCTCCCCCACCGACATGAACTGTGGCGCAGCGTCATCGGCGCTGTCGGGCGACAGCGTCACCGCGCAGACGCGATGCGCACGCCACAGCGTCTTCAGCTCCTCCGCCGCCGCGAGCACACCGTCGTCGAGGCTGT
>DATEIG010000570.1:0-6924 GCA_035279185.1 Mycobacterium sp. | reverse complement strand
GAGGGCGCCCAGTCGGGCGTGGACCGCGCGCTGCGCCTGGACACCACCGTCATGTTGGTTGACGACCCCGTCAAAAGGGTAGACAACATGACCATGGCCTGGGGCTTGGAAGGTCGAGTGCCGTTCCTCGACCACGAACTCGTCGAACTGGCCGCCACCTGCCCGCCGGAACTCAAAACCGCGCAGGGCGGCAAGGGCGTGCTCAAAGAGGCCGCCCGCCGGGTCATCCCGTCCGAGGTGATCGACCGCCCCAAGGGCTACTTCCCCGTCCCCGCGCTGACCCACCTCGAGGGCCCCTACCTCGACCTCGTGCGCGACGCGCTGTACGCGCCGGTCGCCAAGGAGCGGGGCCTTTTCCGGCCGGAGGCCGTCGACGCGCTGCTGGCCGACCCGAACGGCAGGCTCACCCCGCTGCGCGGCAACGAGCTGTGGCAGATCGCGTTGCTCGAACTGTGGCTGCAGCGGCACGGCATCACGGGGGCCGCGGCATGACCACGCAGGCCAACCCCGACGAGCATCCCGAGGCGATCACCCTCGGACTGCACGACGCCTCGCCGCCTCATCTCGTCGACGAGATGGCCGACGACGTCGTCCTCGAACTCGGCTGGGGCCGATTGATTTTCGGCCAGACCTTCGCCGACGCCGAGAAACTCGCCGAGGTGCTGCGCGGCGAGACGCACGGCAGACGCGACATCTGCATCTACGCCCGCGAACCGCACGTGCTGGTGTCGCGCGCGCCCGCCGAACTGTTCATCGACCCCAGCCACACCTACCGGCTGCGCTTCTCCGACGACGACGAACCGGCGCCGAAGTCGACCGGTTTCAGCGTGCGCCCGCTGCAGGATGAGGACGAAGCCGACGCCATCAACAACGTGTACGTCCGCTGCGGGATGGTGCCCGCGCCGACCGACGTCATCTGGGGCAACCAGCGCGACCACGGCCCGGTCGACTACCTCATCGCCGTGCGCGACGATGACGGCTCCGTGATCGGGACCGTCACCGGCGTCGACCACAAGCTGCTGTTCGACGATCCGGAGAACGGTTCGAGCCTGTGGACTCTGGCCGTCGATCCGACCACCAGCCTGCCGGGGGTCGGCGCGGCGCTGACCCGTGCACTCGCCGGTATCTACCGCGACCGCGGTCGGTCGTACATGGATCTGTCGGTGACGCACGACAACGTGGCCGCGATAGCGCTCTACGAGAAACTCGGCTTCCAGCGGGTGCCGGTGATGGCGGTCAAACGCAAGAACGCGATCAACGAGCCGCTGTTCACCCACCCGCCCGAGACGGTCGACGACCTCAATCCCTACGCGCGCATCATCGCCGACGAGGCGGTGCGACGCGGCATCTGGGTCGAGGTGCTGGACGCCGGTGCGGGCGAGATGCGGCTGTCATACGGCGGTCGCAGCGTGGTGACCCGAGAGTCGTTGTCGGAGTTCACGTCTGCGGTGGCGATGAGTCGGTGCGACGACAAGCGCCAGACGCGGCGCATCGTCGGCGAGGCAGGCATCACGGTGCCGAAGGGACGGCTGGCCACATTCGACGGTGGTGATCACGATTTCCTGGCCGAGGTCGGCGATGTCGTGGTGAAGCCGACGCGAGGAGAGCAGGGCAAGGGCATCACCGTCGGGGTCGACAGCCCCGAGGAACTCGACAAAGCCTTGGCGCGCGCCCGCGAGCAGCATCCCGAGGTGCTGATCGAACAGCGTGCCAAGGGCGACGACCTCCGGCTGGTGGTGATCGACGGCAAGGTGGTCGCGGCGGCGATCCGCAGACCCGCCGAGATCGTCGGCACCGGGCACCACACGATCCGCGAGCTGATCGAGACGCAGAGCCGTCGCCGCGCCGCCGCCACCGGAGGCGAATCTCGCATCCCCGTCGACGCCGTCACCGAGTCGACGGTGGCCGAGGCGGGCTGGTCATTCGACGACGTGCTGCCGGAAGGGGAACGGCTGCGGGTGCGGCGCACCGCGAACCTGCACCAGGGCGGCACCATTCACGATGTGACCGCCGAGGTCCATCCCGAGCTGTGCCGGGTGGCGGTGACGGCCGCTGAGGCGATCGGCATCCCGGTCACCGGCATCGATCTGCTCGTGCCGGACGTCACGAAGGACGAGTACGTGTTCATCGAGGCGAACGAGCGTCCCGGGCTGGCCAACCACGAGCCGCAGCCGACCGCCGCGGCGTTCATCGACTACCTGTTCCCGACGACGCCCGGCCTCCCGAAGGCGTGGACACCGTCCCAAGCCCCCGAGTGAGCGCTCACCAGGTGCTGGTGCGCAACACGATCTCGGCTGCCAGCTGCGCCGTGGACTCTTGCGCGTTGCGCCGTCCGAGCAGCTCGACGAGCCGGAAATCGCCGTAGACGAAGCGCTGGCTCGCCCGTGCGACCGCCCGTGCCGCGGGCGTGCTGACCAGCGCGGTGGTGTTCATCTCCACCGGCGGGCAGTGCTCGTCGCGGATGACACCGGACTGGTCGGCGACGCGCGGATGGCCGCGGTCGATCACCACGAGCCCGATGAAACGGTCGAGCCGGGTGGCGGCCAGCTCCCATGCCATCTCGCCGCCGATGCGGTCCCCGACCAGTAGCCCCCACTGCACCTCGAGCATGTCCATGATCCCCACGACCGACTTGGCCGTCAGCCGCGGGTCGGGACCGACCACGACGGTGCGCAGCGACGCGGTGTGCAGCCGTTGACACACGGCGTCGTACGCCGACGGCGCCTGTTGTGCGGCACCGAGCAGCACGACGACGGATCCCTTGTCCGGGCCGGCGACATCGACAGGAACGGGGAATCCGTCGACGGTAACCATCGTCGAAGGCATTCGGCCACGCTACAACCCGGCACTGTTCGGCGGGCCGTTTTCGAGACGGTCACAACCGCTCGTTCAGCCGTTCTACGGCATTCGGTCGGCTTGTTCGGCGTGCGTGTCCAGGAAGGTCTGCGGCAGCGAAGCCTTGACGGGAATCGTCGGATTCGGTGTGGGAAAGGCGATTCCGAACACCGCCATGGTGCCGACGTTTTCGAAGGAGAAGTACACGCTGCTCTTGGCCCCGTTTAGATCCATTGTCTGTTCGTAGGTGAGCGCGTCCGGTCGCGACGTCTGCAATTGCGTGGTGGTCATCGGGATGCCGTCCGATGAAGGGTCGAAGAAAGTCTGGTAGGCCGCGCACCGCTGGGCGGTCTGCGCCAGCTTGTCCAGATCCAGGTTCCAGGTCAGCACCGTCATCACGATGCGCGCACCGTCGTAGGTGACGCTGTACTTCGCCGCGCTGCCCGAACCGCGTTCCGCGGACGCGGCGATGATCCTCGTGAGCCCATCGGAACAGCCCTCGGGCTTCGACAGCATCGCGGGTGGCCCGCCCTCGCCGTCGGGCCGGCCCGGCTTGTCGATGATCCGGTCGTACTGCACACCCCGAGGAAAGTCCGCTGCCGTCAGAACGGTCCGTTCCAACTTCGCGCCGGGCCACGTCGCCGTCCCAGCGACCGTGTTCGCGCAGCCGGTGAACGCCGCGAGCAGAATCGCGATGGCGGGGGGCGCCACGTACCGGCCGATCATGAGGCCAGGCTACCGACGTCAGCGACAGGTGTAGCCGCCGTCGACCGGCAACGACACCCCGGTGATCATCGCGGCGTCGTCACTCAGCAGGAAGGTGATCGGCCCGGCGATCTCCTCTTCGGTGGCCCATCGGCCGAGCGGCATCTGCGCCAGGAACTCAGGGCCGACGTCGGGGCGGCCCCAGTGATAGGCCGACATCTCCGTCATGACCACGGTCGGGTTCACGCTGTTGACGCGGATGTTGTACCTGCCGAGTTCGAGGGCGCTGACCCGCGTGATGTTGTCCACTGCCGCCTTGGACGACCCGTAGGAGATATGGCCGGCAAGCGCGACAAGGCTCGCCTGGCTCGACACATTGACGATCGAGCCGCCACGGTCGCGCTTGATCAGCCCCGGGGTCACATGTTTGATCACCAGCAGGGTCCCCCGCGCGTTGATGCTGATGACTTTGTCGAACACCTCGATGTCGGTGTCCTGGGGCGTCGCGATCTCGCCACCGAAGCCGCCGCAGTTCACCACGCCCCACAGCTCGAGCCCCGATACGGCCGCACGGACCTCGTCCTCTGAGGTCAGGTCGAACGGCACGGGCACTGCGCCGGTCTCGTCAACCAGTTCGGCGAGCCGACCTGTGTCGCGACCGCCCGCGTAGACCGTCGCGCCCTCGGCGACGAGGCGGCGAACGGCGGCCGCCCCTATTCCGCCGGTCGCGCCGGTGACGAGCACTGCGCGCCCGCTCAAGTCAGTCATGGGCTGCTCGCCTCCTGCCAGATACCCTGCACCTCGTGCCCCACGAGACAGTGAGCTTCGCGGTCGACGGGCTTCTTCTCGACTGTGACGGCGTGCTCGTCGATTCCCACGACGCGGCCGCGGTGGCCTGGAACCAGTGGGCGAAGCGATGGGCACCGGGATTCGACTTCCATCGCGACATCGAACACGGCAGGCGAATCGAGGATCTCGTCGCTGAGTTGATCGACGACACAAGCGATGTCGCAACCGCGGTGACCGAGCTGACGGAGCACGAGCTGGCCTGCGCCACCGACGTGGCAGCGATACCGGGCGCGCGCGAGCTCGTCGACTCCCTTCCCGCGGGCGGCTGGGCGGTCGTCACGTCCGGCGGACGGGCTCTGGCGTCCGCCCGCATGGCATCGGCGGGCCTCCCGACGCCAGGCATCCTCGTCGCAGCGGAGGACGTCGAGCACGGCAAGCCGTACCCCGACCCGTACCTGCTCGCTGCTCATCGGCTCGGCCTCCCCGCGGCCGGCTGCGCCGTCTTCGAGGACGCGCCGGCCGGAGTCCAGGCGGCGCGCGCCGCAGGCGTCGGCACGGTGATCGGTGTCGGTGCCGCCGCCGGAACGGACGTGACGGTCACCGTCGCCGATCTGCGCGGCGTGCGCTTCGACGGTCGCCGCCTCGACATCGAGCCGCTCGCTTAGCAGTTCGATTTGTACGCAGCGGCGCCGCCGTCGCCGTCGATGTTCTCCATTGTGATGATCGTGAAGCCGGTCTGCACCTTCTTGGTGTTCTCGCCGCCCTCCAGCGCCGTCACCGCCTCATCGACACCGAACTTGCCGATGACACCGGGATCCTGTGCAACCAGCGCCTGCACGGTGCCCTCCCGCAGCGCCTGTATCTGATTGGGACCGGCGTCGAATCCGACAACCTGCACCTGCCCGCTCTTACCGGCCTGGCGGACGCCGGTCGCCGACCCTTCGGCCGAGAACAGGTTCGTGGCGAAGACGCCGACGAGGTCGGGATCCTTCTGCAGTTGCGCGCCCATCAGCTGTGCGGCCGTCGCAGGATCGTTGTGGCTGTACTGCACGCCGACATACTGAAACTTGCTGTCCTCCTTGACCGCATCCTCGAAACCCTTGGCACGGGCATCGGTGGTGGAGACGCCGGGGTCGATGTTCATCACCATGACCTTGCCGCCCTCGGGGCGCAGCTTCTTGATGGCCTCGAACGCCGCCCGACCGCCGCCTTCGTTGTCGCTGGCGATCTGGGAGACGGCGTAGGACGGGTCGTTGGTCGTGGTGTCGACGAGGACCACCTTGATGCCCGCGGCGGCCGCCTGCTGCAGCGGCTGCTGCATGGCCTGCACATCGGTGGGCGCAACCAGAAGCGCGTCGGGTTTGCTCGCGACGATCGAATCGAGGATCGGCTTCTGCAGCGTGGGATCGAACTTCTGCGGGCCCTGCGTCGTGACCTTGACGCCCAGTTTGGCCGCCTCGTCCTGGGCGCCGCACTGCATCGTGATGTAGAACTGGTCGCCCGTAACTCCTTGCAGGAACGCGATGTTGTAATCCTTGCCGGCCTTCGCGGGCGCGGTCACCGTGGTCGCCGCAGCCTCCTGCGCACCGTTCGACGACTCCCCCGATTCCGCCGACTGCGGTTTGGACGACGTACAGGACGGTAGTGCCAGAACCACGGCCCCCAACGTCGCGGCGAACACCATTGTGCGTGAACGATTCACTCGCGTTCCTTTCGTTGCGATCTTCGTTTGAACGGACTTTTCGACCGTGCGCCGCGCAGTGCTGCCGCGCGGCGGGACTGGTCCACGTAGACGGCGGCGATCAGCACGCTGCCGACCGCGACGCCCTGCCAGAACGGCTGCACGCCGATGATCACGAAACCCGACTGCAGCACCGCGGGGATGAACAGGCCCACGACCGTGCCGAAGATGGTGCCTTCGCCGCCGAAGATCGACGTACCCCCGATCACCACCGCGGCGATCACATTGAGGTTGGTCAGCGACTGCCCCGCGATCGTGGTGGTGCCGAACTGGGCCAGGGTGAGGATCGCGCCGATGCCCGCGAGCGTGCCCGCCAGGGCGTAGACGAGCACGAGATGTCGCGTCACCTTGACACCGGTGCGGCGAGCGGCTTCCTCATTCGACCCGATCGCGTAGGTGTAGCGGCCGAACCGTGTCTTGTGCAGCAGAATTCCGCCGAGCACCACGATCACCAGCGCGACGAAGGGCAGCCCGGGTATACCCAGAATCTTGGTGTAGACGCTGAAGTCGGTGAGTTCGCTTGGCACCGAACGGATGTCGATGCCACCCGTGAGCACCTGAGCCAGACCGAGCGCGACCGAGAGCGTGCCGAGGGTGACGATCAGCGCGGGTACCTTGGCGACGGCCACAAGCACACCGTTGACCAGTCCCCACGCCAGGCCGCCGAGAACGGCGACGACGAGTCCCGCGGCCGCGACTCCCGGACCCGCCCCGCCCATTCCCTCCATCACCTTTGCCGACACGACCGAGGCGAACACCAGCACTGAACCGACCGAGAGGTCGATGCCCGACGTGATGATGACGAACGTCATTCCGACGCCGAGCACGGCCCACACCGCGACGTTCTGCGAGAT
>DATEIG010000569.1:0-2840 GCA_035279185.1 Mycobacterium sp. | reverse complement strand
CTCGAGACCACCTACCGCTCGTCGGGCAATCTGCTGTTTCACCTGCTGACGCATCCCGACCAATTCCGTGCGGTGGCCAAGGACCGCGAACTGATCGCGCCCGCCATCGAGGAGGGCCTGCGCTTCGAGACGCCGTTGACGACCGTTCAACGCTATGCGGCAGAGGACACCGAACTCGAAGGGGTGAGGATTCCGCAGGGGGCGGTGATCGACGTCTGCATCGGGTCGGCGAACCGCGACGAGAAGCGCTGAGAGCGCTCCGAGGAGTTCGACATCACCCGGAAACGATTGCCGCACATCTCATTTGCCGCGGGCGAACACACCTGCCTTGGTCTGCACCTCGCGCGCATGGAGACACGCGTCGCGCTCGAATGCCTGCTCGACCGGTTGACGAACATCGAGTTGGTCACCGACGCGGACCCGTACATCTACGGGCAACCGTTCCGCTCGCCCACCGCGCTCCCGGTTACCTTTGACGCATGATCAAGGTGATGGAGGGCGTCCGCGTCCTCGAGGTCGCGCAGTTCACGTTCGTGCCCGCGGCAGGAGCCATCCTCGCCGACTGGGGCGCCGACGTCATCAAGGTCGAGCACCCGGTGCGCGGCGACACCCAACGCGGCTTCCTCTACATGGGCGGTATTCAACTGCAGGCTGACCGCCACCCGCTGATGGAGCACCCCAACCGCGGCAAGCGCAGTGTCGGCATCGATGTGTCGACCCCCGGCGGGCAGGAGGTGCTGTACGAGATCGCGAAATCCTCGGACGTCTTCCTGACCAATTACATGCCGGCACAACGGCAGAAGCACAAGTTCGACGTGGAACACATCCGCGCGGTGAACCCGGACATCATCTACGCGCGCGGCAGCGCCTACGGCGACAAGGGTCCGGAGCGCGACGTCGGCGGTTTCGACGGCACCGCGTTCTGGACCCGCAGCGGCGTCGGCCACGCGTTGACGCCGGAGGAACTCGGCGGCGCCTTGGGGCAGGGCATCCCGGCGTTCGGCGACTCGATCGGCGGGATGAACATCGCCGGAGGCATCTCGGCGGCGCTGTTCCACCGCGAACGCACCGGCGAGGCCGTCGAACTCGACGTGTCGCTGCTGAGCACGGCGTGGTGGTCAGCGGGTGCCAGCATGACCCAGGGCATGGAGGTCGGCGAGACCATGCGCTCGCTGATGCCCGACAACGTCGGCCCGACGGTCAACCCGTTCCTCGGGAATTATCTGACGTCCGACGGCGGCACGATCAACCTGTGCATCGTCAGCCCGACCGGCTACATCCGCGATGCGTTCGAACACCTCGGGCTGCCCGGGATGGCCGACGACCCCCGCTTCTGCGACGTGATGCCGCTCATCGAGAATGCCGCCGAGGCAGCGCAACTCATCGCCGAGTCGATTCGCAGCAAGCCGTTCGACTATTGGCGCGAACACCTCAAGACGATGAAGGGTCAGTGGGCGCCGTTCCAGAGTTTCCTCGACCTTGCCACCGACGAACAGGCCATCGCCAACGACATGATCGTCGAGGTCGAGGCCGCCGACGGCGGCGAGCCGTTCAAGGTGGTGCGCGGGCCCGTGCAGTTCAACCACGAACCGCTCGAGACGACGCGCGCCCCGCAGGCGTCCGAACACACCGAGATCGTCCTGATGGAACTCGGCATGGAGTGGGACCGCATCGAGGAATTGAAGAACGCGGGCGCCATCGCCTAGCCGTCACACCCCTTCCCGCGAAACGATATTCCAGCAGGCACTTACTCGAAATTCTTCTGCTGGAATATCGTTTCGCGGAATTCAGGTGATGCGTTCGACCCGCACCGGGACTCCGGTCAGCCACGCCATCCCCGACAACTGCTCGACATTCTCGGGCTCGCTCGACGTCAGCCTGTTCACGTTCGCACCGCCGGCCTTGTTGGCCACCTGCCACGTGCCGGTGCCCTTGTGGCCCCAGCCGTGCGGCACCGCGACGACGCCGGGCATCAGATCCTTCGTGCCGGTCACTTCGACGGTGATCTCGCCGTACGGCGACGACACCCGGACCTCGTCGCCGTCGGCGATCTGCAACTCTGCCGCGTCGTCGACGTGGATGAGCGCGCGCTGAACCCGCTGGCCCCGCATCAGCAGCGGCGAATTGTGCATCCACGAGTTCTCCGAGCGCGGCTCGCGCATGCCGATCATCCGAAGCGGATAGCCGTCGAAATGAGCTCCGCAACTCAATTTTTCGACTTCGTCGGCGATATCGGGATGCACCAGCTTCACGCGCCGCGACCGGTAAGCCACCGCGTCGCGCAGCACGTCGGTGCGGATGTGCTGGGCGACGACGACCCCGTGCGGATGCTGGTCGGTCAGCGCGCGAAGCGACACGCCTCGACGCAACCCGAACCGGTCGCCGCCTTCCGACATGCGGATCAGGGCATCCATCATCCACCGCGGCTTGAGCCATCGCATGACGCCCAGTGCGCCACCCATTCGGCGTGCCAGGTCGGCGACGATGTCCCATTCCGTGCGCGCCTGCCCCGCCGGCGCGACGACGGCCTCGGTCGCCTGACGAAACGGCGTGGCCTGAAACGCCTGGAAGGTGAACGGGAAATCGTCGCGCTCGTACATCGTCGTCACCGGCAGGATGTAATCGCAGCGGGCCGTCGTCTCCGTCACATAGAAGTCGAGCGCCACCGACAGTTCGAGCGACTCGAAGGCGGCCTCGAGTTCGTCGCCGTTGGGCACGGACAGCACGGGGTTGCCCGCGGAGACGAACATCGCCTTGATCTGGCGTGCGCCGGGCGTGGTGATCTCCTTGGCCATCAGCGCGGCCGGTTCGGAGGTGATCGCGTTGGGGATGCCCCCGAT
>DATEIG010000568.1:0-3774 GCA_035279185.1 Mycobacterium sp. | reverse complement strand
TCTCGGGCTTCGAGCCCGACTACCGGCCCGCGCCGTCACTGAACGAGCACGCTCACTCGTATTCGACGGTCACCGACTCCGTGTCGGGCACGCCCTGACAGGTGAGGATGTACCCTTCGGCCACTTCATCCTCATCGAGTGCGTCGTTGACGCGCATGGTCGCCTTGCCTTCGACCACCTTCGCCATGCAGGTGCCGCAGTTGCCGGCCTCGCAGCTGAAGGGCGGCGACAGGCCGGCCCGTCGCGCGCTTTCCAGCAGGGTCTCGTTCGCCACCCGGGACACGGAGGCCTTCTGCCGGTCGAGCAGGATCGTCACGGTCCCCTCGACAGCCATCTGACCTCCTTGCGCCATTGAGATTCTGTTTCTACGAGAATACTATTCTCACTCTAGGATAGTGTGTTCTCGCAGGTTCATGCAACGGTACCGAAGGGCGGGTGAGCTGACGTGAGCGAGCCAGCCGCCCTCGCCTTTGACGAGCGCGAATACACCCTGGCCCAGCTCGACGCACTGGCCAACGGCATGGCGACGACACTCGAGCATCGCGGTGTCCGACGCGGCGACCGGGTGGCGCTGATGTCGTCGAACCGGCCGGAGTTCGTCGTCGCCCTCCGCGCGATCTGGCGGCTCGGCGCCGCGGCTGTCCTGCTCAGCCCGGCGTGGCGTGAGACAGAGGTGCGAAACGCGCTCGCGCTGACCCGGCCGTCACACGCGGTCGGCGACCATCCTGTGCTCGCCCGAATGATGCCGATGCTCTCGCTCGACGATCCCGTCACACCGGGCCTGCGGCCGTTCGACGCGCCCGACCCGGATGCCGATGCGTTGTTCGTGTTCAGTTCGGGCACGACGGGTATGCCCAAGGCGGTGCGGCACACTCACGCGGCGTTCGCCGTGGCGGTCGCGCACTGGCGCGATGCGCTCGGCCTGACGTCGGCGGACCGCATGCAGATCGTGACGCCGCCGACGCACATTCTGGGACTGCTCAACATCGTGATGGCACTGGACACCGGCGCGTGGATACGGCTGCACCGCCGCTTCGACATCGACCAGATGCTGCACCACATCGAGGCGGACCGCATCACGATCGAGATGGCTGTCGCGCCGATCGCGTTGGCGCTGGCCGCCCATCCGAAGCTCGACTCCTACGACCTGTCGTCGCTGCGATACGTGATGTGGTGCGCGACGCCGGTGACCAAGAGTGTTGCCGAAGGTGTCACCGCCCGGGCCGGGGTGAACTGGGTGACCGCGTACGGCACCAGCGAATTGCCCGTTCTCACATGCAATTCGCTATCCGGCGGGAAGCTCGACACCGTGGGACGTGCTGTGCCTGGAGTCGATCTGCGAATCGTCTCGCTCTCCGACGGTGCACCTGTCGCGGCCGGGGAGGTCGGGGAGATCCAGGCCAGATCGGCATCGGTGATGGCCGGTTACCTCCCCGATGAAGCCACGGCGCAAGCGTTTTCCGACGGCTGGTACCGGACCGGCGACGTCGGCTACCTGGACGTCGACGGCTGGTTGCACATCACCGACCGGGCCAAGGAGATGATCAAAGTCAGGGGATTCCAGGTGGCGCCCGCCGAGATCGAGGCTGTGTTGCACGGACATCCGGCCGTCGACGACTGCGCGGTCTTCGGCGTCGACGACGCGGCCGACGGTGAAGCCGTCGTCGCCGCGGTCGCCACGCAGGGTTCGGTGGACGCCGACGAACTCCGCGCGCTGGTCGCCGATCGGCTCGCGTCCTACAAGCAATTGCGCCGCGTTGTGCTGGTGCCCGAAATTCCGCGACTGCCTTCCGGGAAGGTGTTGCGCCGAGTCCTGAAGGAGCAGTATGGACGTCCGTCTGACGTCTGAGCAGCGACAGCTGCGCGAGGCCGCGGCAGAGGTGGCCGACGACCTCGGCCCGGGATCGGTCGCCGACCTCGAGGACACGAACCGCATCGCGCGGCTGGAGAAAGCCGTCGACGGGACAGGCTTTCGCACCCTGCGCAGCGACGGCGCCTCCGGAGTCGAGGTGGCCATCGTCGCCGAAGAGTTTGCGCGCGGTCTGGTGGACGTGCCGTTCCTCGGTCCGGTGCTGGCCGACGACCTCTCGCGTCGAATCGGAGCGCCGGTCCCGTCGGTCACAGGGATCACTTCGGTGGATCTGACCGGAAGCCTTGCAGGAGTTGACGAATCACCGGCCGAGCTCGACCAGGCGTCCGACGAGGACGCCGACCGGTGGCATGCGCTCGCGCTGACCGCGACGACCGCCGACATCGTCGGGGCCGCCCGCGGCACGCTTGCCTTGGCCACCGAATACGCCAAGGTGCGCGAGCAGTACGGCGCGACGATCGGGTCCTATCAGGCTGTCCGGCATCTTCTCGCCGAGAGCTCTGCGCTGATCGAGGGATGCGTCAGCGTGCTGCGCCATGCGGCGTGGGCCGTCGACGAACTGCCCGTCGTCGAGGCGGTCGAGGCTGCGCGTGTGGCCAAGATCTACTGCGCCCGTTCGGCGTTGACGGTGTGCGAGACGTCCATACAGGTGCACGGCGGTATCGGTAACACATGGGAGTGCCTTGCGCACGTGTATCTGCGTCGCGTCCTCGGTGCGACGGAGGCGTGGCCTGCGAAGCTGGAGGAGTTGACCATTGGACTTTCGTGATTCGCAGTCCGAGGCGGCGTTCCGCGAGAAGCTGCGCGGCTGGCTGACCGAACAGAAGGGCAAGTTTCCCACCTCGGGCGACGAGTACTGGGCCAAGGCTGGTGAGTGGCATGTCGCGCTGTACGAGGCGGGGTTCTTCGGCACGTCGTGGCCGAAGGAGTACGGCGGTCAGGATCTGCCGCCGGTCTACGACGTGATCGTCGACGAGGAGATCGCGAAAGCGGGGGCGCCTGCACGGCCGAGCCTCGGATATCTCGTCGTCGGCCTGTCCCATCACGGGAATGAGGAACTGCGGCAGCGGTTCCTGCCGGGGATGATCAACGGAACCGAGCGGTGGTGCCAGGGCTTCAGCGAGCCGGGCGCCGGATCGGATCTCGCGTCGTTGACGACGACGGCGGTGCGCGACGGTGACGAGTTCGTCATCAACGGCCACAAAATCTGGACGAGCTATTCCGATGTCGCCGACTGGTGTCTGGTGTTGGCCCGCACGGACAAGGACGTGCCCAAGCACAAGGGCATCTCGGCGTTCATCGTGTCGATGCACCAGCCCGGAATCGTGCAGCGCCCGCTGAAGATGATCAGCGGCGTGACCAAGGAGTTCGGCCAGGTCGAGTTCGACGGCGCGCGGGTGCCTGCCGAGAACATGATCGGCGAGCCCGGCGACGGGTGGAAGCTGGCGATGACGGTCGTCAGCCACGAGCGTGAGCCGTCGACGCTTGGCTTCTCGGCGCGGTACGGAAAGACGGTGCGGCAGTTGGCATCCCGTATCGACGGCCCGCCGCCGGAAGAACTGTCATGGGCGTGGGTGCAGACCGAGATGCTGCGGTTGCATGTGCGACGGCGGCTGTCGGAGCAACTCGACGGGCTCACCCACGGCCCACAGGGGTCGCTGGACAAGCTCCTGATGACGTGGGTGGAGCAGTCGGTCGGGCACGCCGCACTTGCCACGGTCGGGTCATCGGACGAGGAGATGTTCGGCGCTTACATGTACAGCCGCGCACAGAGTGTCATGGGCGGCACCAGCCAGATTCAGAAGAACATCATCGCGCAGCGGATATTGGGTTTGGGCGTGTGATGAGCGCTCGCGCGAAGAACCGGAGGAATTGAATGTATGGAATGCCGGACGAAATCAACG
>DATEIG010000567.1:0-13230 GCA_035279185.1 Mycobacterium sp. | reverse complement strand
GGGCGTCGACCGGCACGCCCGCCACCACCGATTCGTTCATCGTCGACGGATATTCACAGAGCTCGACTGTCGCGACGCTGGAGAAGATCGCCCTAGCCAAAGAATTTCCCAATGGCGGTGGTCCCGATGTCTCCTTCGTCCTCACCGCCAACGGCAATCGGCCCAACGGAGGCATCCTCACGCGCGGCCCGGCGGGCCTGACCGTCCCGATCATCGGGCTCACGTTCGGCAATCCGACGCCGACGAACACCGCGTACCCGACTGTCGACGTGATGCGCCAGTACGACGGGTGGGCCGACCAACCGCTCAACCCGCTCAACCCGTTCGCGGAAGTCAACTCGATATTCGGTCAGCTGTATCTGCACGTCGCCTACGACGAAGTCGACATGGCCGATGCGGAGAAGCAACAGACCGTCGGCGACACCACCTACTACATGATTCCCACGCCGATCCTGCCCATGCTGATGCCGCTGCAGAGCATTCCCGTCGTCGGAAACGCCTTGGCCGACACCCTCGACCCGTTCTTCCGCGTGCTCGTCGAGACCGGATACGACAGAACCATCAGCCCGGGCACGTACACCACCTTCAACCTGCTCTACTTCCCGAACCCGGTCGACGTCGTCCACAACCTCGGCGAAGCGATCCCGACGGGCCTGGACAACGGGATCTCTGATCTGACCAACGACCAGAACAATCGCCCGCTCGGCACAGACAGGCCGGGCCCATACGGTGTCGGCGGACCTCCCGTCGAGATGCCGCCCATCCCCTCACCCGAGGCGTCCACGCAGCAGGTGGCCCCGTTGACGGCGAGCGATCCGACGGTCGCCGCAAGCGGTGGGGACACGACGAATCCCGCTACGTCGCCAGAGACACCACCGGCGGGCACCGACCGGCCGCTTCTCACGACGCTGGCCAAGACGATCACCAACGTGACGGCCCAGGGCCAGGCGCGCCCGAATCCGCTCGCGATCCCGAACGCGTCTGTGCTGCCTTCCGGTGCGTCGGGAACCAGTGGCGGCGCGCAGGGTCAGGCCATATCGGGGGTCGGGTCGACACTCAAGCAATTGGGCGACGCGGTGAAGTCGGCCGTCGACAGCGTCGTCAAGCCGAAGGCCACCGCCGCCGGCGATGCCGAGTAGCGCCTCTGCGGGGCGCCGCGGTCAGAACCCGTAACGGTGGAGCTGCACGATCTTTCGGAGCACGGGCGTGCGCGACGCGGCCCTGGCGAATCGCTGGTAGCCCTTCGGTAGCCGCTGCGCCGTGTCGGCCTCGAAGATGGGTATCGCCCTGATCAACCGGGTTCCCGGCACGGCGCTGAGGATCTCGTCGGGTGCGTCGACCGTCCAACCCAGATCCGAGTTCGACCAACGCACGACGGCGTTGTTCTTGCGCATCGCCTTCGATCCGAAGCGGCTCCAGAAGTCCAGCTGCAGCTCCCCCGCCGGGAAGCGCTCGACGACACGCCGCAACAGAGCCGTGCCGTCCCTCTCGGTCAGATACATGCTGACGCCTTCTGCGATCAACAGAGTCGGTCGATCGGCCGGAATGGCCTCGAGCCAGGCGAGGTCGGTCGCAGAGGAAGCGACCAAGTGATAGTGGTCCTGCGTGGGATAGAACCGTCGGCGTAGCGCGATGACATCGGGGAAGTCGATGTCATACCAGTCGACGTCGGACCCGGGGGCGACCCGGAAAAACCTGCTGTCGAGGCCTGCCCCGATCTGGAGCACGATCGGTCGATCGTGGTTGGCCAGGAACTGGCGCGTCCAGATGTCGAGTTGGGCGCCGCGGACGGCGATCGACATCGTCTGTCGACGCCGTTGCTTGACGATCGGGCTCTTCTCGACGTCGTAATCGACCTGTGCCATCAGCTTTTTCGCCCAGGGATCGCCGAGCACCGGATGGGCAGACTCGGCGTCCAGCAGACGGGCGTACACCATGTCGAGCATCGTCTGCGGAGGACCCGTCAAGTCGACGTGAACTTTGTCCGAGCTCATCGAAGTCATTCCGGTTTCTCCTAGTGTTGATGTTCGAGCGAAGCGGCGCGAAGCAGGTCGAGCACCATGTCCAGCGCTCTCTGCGGATCAGGGGCATCGACGTGATGCTCGAGGATCAGCTCGCCGGCCACCACCCCGAACCCGTAGACGTCGATGACCGCCGAAGAAGCTCGATGGAACTGAGACTTCAGATCGACGATTCTCAGGTCGGGCGGCATGGGCATCGCCGATGCGATGTTGCCGATGTTGGTGGACAGCACGACGTCGGCCAGTCCGGGCACATTGCCCTCATATTGCAGATTGAAGTGCAGCAGGGATTGCTGCACAACACCGTCGGCCAGGTCGGTCTGAAGGGTGGCAGCGATGTCCCGCGCAAGTTCGACGATGTCGGTGTCCGCGGTGATCTGTGCGAGGTAGGTGGCCACACCGAGCGCCAGCGTGCAGCCCGTCGCCGATACCGGAGGTTCCAGCAGTGGACGCAGGTTCACGTTGTAGACGTACGGAATGGGCACGTGCGGGGTTTCGCGGATCCGCCACTCCGCAAGCAGAATCGCCGCCGACACGAGGTTGTTGACGAAGAGCCGATTCTTTCGCCCGAACCTCGTCAGCGCGGTCGTCTCCTCCTTGCTCAGCCGGGCCCTCGCTGTCGGAACGGGAACAGGATGGTCGTAGTCGGTGACCGTCGATGTCGCCCGCCTCGGCGGGAGTTCGTGGGCGAACATCGCAGGAATGAACCGGTCGAGCCCGGACCGCTGTCCCTTTCGGATTCCTCGGGCTTCGAGCAGTGTCTCTATCGGTTCCGGCGCCGGCGCAGGAGTGACCGGACCCGCATCTCCTGTTGTGACCAACGCGGTGTATCGCGTGAAGAGTTCGAGAGCCAGTCCCGCGATATGCGTTCCGTCCGAGAGACTGTGATGCACATAGAGCGTCAACTCGCTGTGCGCACCGTCGGTTTTCACGAGGAGATTGATCAAGGCTTCGGTCTGGTCAAGCTCATAGGCCGCGGAGAACTCGTCGTCGTCGGCGTACCAGATACCGGGATGCATGAGGTCGTCTGCAGCGACGATGTGGAAGCGGCCATCGGCTGCCTGCTCGATGTGTCCGGAGTAGACGGGATAGACCTCGAGAAGGATGTCGAACGCGGTGGACATGGCCGAGACGTCCAGCGGCCCTTCCAGATCAAGTGTGACCGAGGTGAAGGTGTGGGTCTCGGCGAAGAAGTCCTCGCTGGGAGCGAGCTTGCGAATGACCGAGGTCGAGAACACGATCAAGTCCCCTCTCCATTGGATGTCGTGGTGGCCTGCGAAACCTCAGCCACGCATGCTGGCCCGTCGATAACCGAGCACCATCGGCACGGCACAGACGAGCACGATGCCCGCCGACCACAGCACGGTTCCGATCAGCGGGTCGAGCACCGGACCGCCAAGGGTCAACCCGCGCATCACCTCTGTTGCGTACGACAGTGGCTGATGTTCCACGACCGGCTGGATCCACTTCGGATATTGGTCCAGCGGCACAAAGCCGGTGCAGAAGAACAACAGCAGGGCGGATACCAGTGTGATCGCCTCGACGAGAATGGGATTGGGCCAGTAGACGCCGACGGTCAGAGCCAATGTCGCGAACGCCATGCCGAACATCGCCGGAATGCACAGCCAGGCCAAGCCGGCCAACCAACCCTGCTTGAGCTCCAGACCCAGAATCACGCCGACGCACAGCAGGACAAAGGAATTGAGCGTGATCCTGATCGCATCGGAGATGATTCGTCCCAGAAGTCCCGAGGCTCGATGAACAGGAACGACCCACAGTCGGGCAAGCAGCCCGTTGGTTCGTTCGGTGACCACCCCGAGGACGCCGACGGACGCCCCGTTCATGGCACCGATCAGTGTCACCAACGGGACGCTTCCGTAAAGCGCACTTGCGCCGGTCACCAACTTTATCGAGTCGCCGAGGACGACATTCGTCACCATGAGGAAGCAGATCGGAAGAACGATGCCGAACACGAACGTCATCGGATCGCGAGACAGGCGGATGAGCAGTCGCCGCGTCTGAATCCAGGTGTGCAGAAGCAGTGCCCGGCGGGAACTTTCACCCAATGGACGAGGAGTCGGGAACGCTTCCTCACTCAGTACCGCGGAGCGGCCAGGGGCTTCTCGGTCGGTGAGCGTCATGACCGCTTCCTCAGGAGCAGAAACATCGAGAGCGGCACCATGACCATCGTCACGCCGACCAGCCATGCCGCCGACGGCCCCAGAGTGGACCACGACACGCCAGCCGTCGGAGTCGAGTCACCGCTCAGCGCCCGCATGGCGTAGATGAACTGCGAAATGGGTTGGTTGCGGACAATGGGCTCTATCCAGTCCGGGAACATGACCGCCGGCTGGATGCCGACGGAGAGCAACCCGAAGATCAGCTGCGGAAGCATCAGTACCTGCGATGTCGCCTCGGGATTCTTGGAGTAGCTGCCGAGCAGGTCCGACATGAAGGACAGCACCATGCCGATCAGGAGCAGCAGCACACAGAACCCGATTGCATTCAGCCAACCCGCGTAGAACCGGAAACCGAGAACGTGACCGGTTATCAGCGCCACGGCGATTCCGACCGAACAGCGATAGGCGCCCGCAGTCATCCGGGCGACCAACGGTGTCAGCGCGCCGATCGGCATGGAGTCGAACCTGCGGTTGATGCCCTTGACGGAGTCGGTCGCCGCGCGCAGGGCACCGGTGATCGCGGCGAACGAAATGCCCTGCAGCGCGATGAGCGGCATCAGGAACTGCGCGTAGCTACTCATGCCGGATGTCTTGCCCAGCATGTTGTTCAGCGGGATGTACCACCCCGCCGCGAAGACCACCACAGCCACGATCGTGGTGAAGACCTCTCCGTTGCGGATGCTCGGCACCACCATGCGCGCAGTGAGGACCCACCACTGCCCGACGGTCGACACATCGGGCCGATCAGTAGCCAGGCCGAGCCTCTGGACATCGGGCACAGGTTCGGCGCGCAGATCGCTCACGCTCATGATGAGGCGATCATCGGTGCCGCCGAAGGATGCTGAACGATTCCAGGTGTCTCGTGAACGTCACCGGCGGGAGCCGAGTTCCTCTGGAGCGCAAAGGCGCCTGCGGCAGCCAACGCAAGGGCACACACGACGATCAGCACCACACTCTTGACGTTGCCCGCTATCCACGCACCGCGGCCGCCGCCTGCATGCTCGTCGGCGTCATCGTCGTCCTCATGATCGCTCACCAGCAGCTCGTCGACTGGAGTCTGCTTCGGGGTCGAAGCAGATCGGATCGCGGCGGGGTTTCCGGTGCTGTCGGATGTCAACGAGAGGAACACATCGTCGAGAGACGGTCTCCGCAACGCGATGTCCCGCAGCTCGATGTTCGCCGCGTTCAGCAAGGACAACGCCTCGACCAGGGTGCTGGGACCGCGAGGAGCCGGCATCGCAACGCGGTCGGACTCGGCCTCGAGAGCGGCTTGCCTGTTCTTCTCCGGCAGCAGCGAGCCGAGTGCTGTCACCACTGCGGGTAGGTCGTTGAGATCGCGTGGCACGATTTCGCAGTAGCTTCCGCCGGTTCGCTCCTTCAGCTCATCGGCGGTTCCCTCGGCGACGATCTCTCCGTGGTCGATGACGATGATCCGGTCACTGAGCGCGTCGGCTTCCTCGAGATACTGCGTTGTCAGCAACGTCGATATGCCGAGGGCCTTGAAACCGGCCACGAGATCCCAAATAGCCTGTCTACTGCGGGGATCCAGACCTGTGGTGGGTTCGTCGAGGAACACCACCTCGGGACGAACCACCAGGCCGCAGGCGATGTCGATCCGACGTCGCATACCGCCGGAGTAGGTGCCGACCCGTCGATCCGCCGCGTACTGCAGATCGAATTCTGTCAACAGCTCCTCCGCGCGAGAACGAGCCTCCGACTTGCTCAACCCCTGCAACCGACCGAACAACAGCAGGTTCTCCCGACCCGTCAGGACATCGTCGAGTGCTACTTGCTGCCCGGTCAGCATGATCGCCCGGCGGACCGCCGCCGGATCGGATACCACGTCGTGGCCCGCGATCTCTGCTGTTCCTCCGCTCGGCTTCGTGAGCGTCGACAACATGTCCACTGTCGTCGTCTTACCTGCGCCATTGGGGCCGAGCAGCGCAACCACCTCGCCGCGGCCGACCTCGAAGCTGATGCCGCGCACCGCCTGTACGTCGCCGAAGGACTTCGCGAGGTCCTTCA
Source organism: Mycobacterium sp. (assembly GCA_035279185.1). Lineage (GTDB taxonomy): Bacteria > Actinomycetota > Actinomycetes > Mycobacteriales > Mycobacteriaceae > Mycobacterium. Next base: position 7,004 of record DATEIG010000567.1, on the reverse strand, counting down.
CGACGACGGTGTTCTCTGGCGTGACCAATCTCGTTTTCTCCGTATCGGTGTCGATCTCGTCAAGCCGCTGGTGTTTCGCCATCGTCATCTGCTCATTCCGCCGAGAGATCGACCAGGCCGAGTTCCACGGCGGGAACGGATTCGTCGTCGGTGCGCTTTGTGACCATTGCTTCGCGCACGAGCTCGATGAGAACCGTCGGGAAGTCAGCGGCGAGCGATTCGGCCCGCCGTGCCGGTACCCGTCGAGTGTCGTACCACCAATCGACATGCAGGCCGCCGGTGGAGCGATACACACGCATTTCGATGGCGTGGCCGAGTCCAGGCAGTTTGTCGCGCACCGGCATTGCGGTGTCGGCGTCGACCTCGATGGGTCCGCCGGCCGGAGGCAGCTCGGGAATCACACCCTCGTTGCTCATGAAGATGTCCGAGGACGCGGCGCCGCCGAGTAACCGAGCGGTCGGCGCATGCATGTACCGGAGCAACCCATACCCAACCCCGTGATGCGGAACGGCAGCCAACGATGTGTGGACATCCTCGAGGAGAGAAATCGCATCCTCACCCCGGCCGCCGACGCAGTTGAGCCGCAGGGGGTACAGGGTCGAGAATCCACCGACGGTTCGGCGCGGATCCACATCCGGCTTGAGAATCGAACGACCGTCTCCGGCTAGATCGACCGCCGCCACACCGTCGCCGACGGTGCGCGCCAGCGTTCTGGCGAGGGCGCCGAGCAGAACCTCGTCGAGGGAGAATTGCAGCAGGCGCCGGACGCGATCGACCTCGTTGGCGTCGTCGATCGTCAACGTCGACGCGAGCCGCACCAGTTCGTCGGCTCCCGGCGCGTCGTCGGCCATGTCGGCGATCTGAAGTCGCGGACCGGTCGCGTTGTCCAGCCAGTAATCGCGGCTGTCGAGTACGGCCGGGTGAGTTGCCAGCGCGGTGCACCGCCGCGACCACTCCTGCCACGTCGCCCCGGTCGGCGCAAGGACGATCTCCTGTCCCGTCAGCTGCTGGGTGAACGCCGTCATCAGGTCGGTGAGCAGGATTTCGCGCGAAGCCGCATCCGCCACCAACTCCGACACGGTCAGCGCGAGGAACCGCGGATCCCCTTCGGCGTCAGTGATGTACGTCGCCCTCAAGGGGTGAGAGACGTCCCCGTCGCGGATGTCGGCGGTGACCACATCGAGCACCGCTTCCCGCTCGCGGGCACTTGCCCGCACGACTCCGCGCCCAAGTGACCGGCGAGCAACGTCGACCGATTCGACCTGTGGGCCTACCCGCTGCTCCCACGCCCCCGCACGCTCGGCGATGGTCAACCGGAGTGCGTCGTGGTGGTTGACTACCGCGGTCAACACCGACTCGACATCGTCGACACCGACGGTCGAACCGATCGCCAGGAGCAGCGGCACCCGCCACCGGCCCGACTCGCGCAGCCCACTCTCGAAGAACTGGACCATGTTCGGCGGTACAGGGAGATTCACGCCGTCACCCGACGGCACGTCCGCAAGGCCGCCCTCGGCGTACCGGGCGACGAGCGCCGCTGCCAGACGCGACACGCTGGGGTGGTCGTACAGGTCCTGCGGTGTGAGTTCGAGGCCCTGGTTCGTCGCGCTCATCGCGACACCGATGGCCAGCAGCGAGTCGCCACCGATATCGAAGAAGTTGTCGTTGACGCTCACCGATGGCACGCCAAGGCACTCCGAACAGATGCGCTGCAACATCGCCTCGACATCGGACTGTCCGCTCTTGTCGACGCCGGCAGAACCTGCGACGCCGTTCGGCGTCTCACCTGCCGCGGCGGCTGCGTCCGCCACCCAACCGGCCGACTTCCGCGGGCTTATCCAATGACGCTCCCGCGCAAAGGGATACCCGGGCAGCGATACGCGTTGCGGCCGAGGGGATGAGAGAAGTGACCAGTCGACGTCGACTCCTGCCGCCCAGAGCTGGCCGAGCGCTAGCAGGAATGTGTCCCGGTCATTGCGGTTCTGTGCCTGGTGGCGCATGAGCCGGACGGCGCGATGGCCCTTCGACCACTGCGGATGTCGAACCGCCGACCCGGTCAGTGTGCCGCCCGGGCCGACCTCCACCACGACGCTCTGAGGATTGGCGAGCACCACGCCGAGCTCGTCGGCGAACTTCACGGTGCTGCGGATCTGGCGTGCCCACATCGCCGGATCGGTCGCCTCGTCGTCGGACATCCAGGAACCTGTGACGTTCGACAGCAACGGCGTATGGGGCCTGCGCAGTTCCACGCCCGACAGAAACTCGGCGAACTGCGGCACCACGGGGTCCATGAGATAGGAGTGGAATGCGTGAGACGTGCGAACTCGCCGCGCCGTGATCCTCTGCTGCCGCAAAGTGTTCTGGAACTTCTGGATGTCTTGCTGTGAGCCCGCGATCACGCAGCTGCCCGGGTCGTTCACCGTGGCGATGTCCAGGCCAGGCGACAGGTGAGCGGCGACCGCTTCGGCGCTGATCGGTACCGCGACCATCGCGCCGGGTGCTGACTGGTGCATCAGCCGGGCGCGCACCGCCACGGCCTTGATCGCGGTCGGAAGATCGAACACACCCGCCATGGTCGCCGCGACGTACTCACCGATGCTGTGCCCGGCGTACGCCGCGGGCTGCACTCCGTAGTGGCAGACCAACTGTCCCAGTGCGTACTCCACGGCGAAGAGGGCCGGCTGTGCCCGGTCGGTACGCTCCAGGTCGCTATCTGCTGCGTTGAAGAGCTCCTTGCGCAGATCGAATCCGAGCTCCAACAGGAATCCGTCCGCGCACCTGTCGAAGTGCTCTGCGAAAACGGGCTCGGACTCATACAGCCCGCGCGCCATCTCGACGTGCTGGGCACCCTGGCCCGGGAAGAGGAAAAACACGCGGTCGGTAGCAGATCCCGCGTTCTCGACCGCCTCTGACACGAACACGTTGTCGTGCTCAGGCGCCTGCAGCACCGCGGCGGCGTCGCGCTGATCGTGCACCACCGCCGCAAGGCGAACCTTCTCGTGCCCGCGGCCGGCGAGGGTGTACGCGACATCCGAGAGTTCCCGCGCCTCATCGCGCGCCAACTCGGCGCCGAGGGCCAGCCGATACTCGTCGAGTGCGTCGGCGCTGCGCGCCGACAGCCGCAGTACCTGCGGCCCGGGCTTGGCGTCGACCGAAGGGACTCGCGGAGCCTCCTCCACCACCATGTGAACGTTGGTACCGCCCACGCCGAACGAGCTGACACCGGCGCGAAGTGCTCCGTCCCACTCCCACGCGCGGTACTCGCTCTGGATGACGAAGGGCCCCCGCTCCAGGTTGAGCGCCGGGTTGGGAGTCGCGTAGTGCAGCGACGCGGGAATCGCTCGATGTTGCAGGCAGAGAATGGTTTTGATGAGACCGGCAAGGCCGGAAACCTCCGCGAGGTGACCGATGTTGCTCTTCACCGAACCCACCGCGCAGGGACCGCTGCGGACTTCCTCCGAGACGGCGAACGCCTTTCGCAGCCCCTCGATCTCGATGGGATCCCCCAGTGGCGTTCCGGTGCCGTGGGTTTCGACATAGCTGATCGTCGATGAATCGACGTCGGCCACGGCATGTGCCTCGGCGATGACGTCAGCCTGCGCATCGCCGTTGGGTGCGGTGTAGGTCATCTTCTTGGAACCGTCGTTGTTGATCGCGGATCCCCTGATGACGGCGTGGATGCGGTCGCCGTCTTCGATGGCCGTCCGAAGTGGTTTGAGGACGACGGCGGCGACCCCGCTGCCGAAGACTGTGCCGTCTGCGCTTGCGTCGAACGGCCTGCACCGCCCGAGCGGCGACACCATCGAGCCTGGCTCGTGCCAATACCCCACCTCGTGTGGAACACGCAGTGACACACCGCCGGCGAGAACCATGTCGCATTCGCCGCTGAGCAGGCTCTGGCACGCGGAATGGACGGCGACCAGCGACGACGAGCACGCGGTCTGCACCGTCATGCTGGGTCCTCGAAGGTTGAGAAGATGCGATACCCGGGTCGCGAGGTAGTCCTTGTCGTTGTACAGGGACATGTTGATCAGATCGAACGTCGCGCCCTGACCCAGGATCTGGTCGGGGTCGTGATGAGAGAGGAGATTGTGCACCAGGTACATGCTGGTGCCGCTGGTGGCGTAGACCCCGATGGAGCCATCGAAGCCGGTGGGGTCGTAGCCGGAATCCTCGAATGCGTGCCAGGCGGTCTGCAGGAACAGGCGGTGCTGCGGATCCATCATCCGAGCGGTCTGGGGCGGTATCGAGAAGAATTCGTGGTCGAACTCGTCGATTCCGGTCAACAGAGGAGCGCGCCGCACGTACAGCGGATTCGCGAGCGACTCCTCGGTCACCCCGGCAGCCATCAGTTGGGTCTCCGACAGGGTGACGATCGACTCCTCCCCTGCGCGGAGGTTGTCCCAGAACGCCGAGGGCGAGGCCGCACCCGGCAACTGTGCAGCCATACCGATCACCGCAATGGCGTTGGCGGGCAACGATTCCGGTGGGCTGAGCTCGTTCACGTGCGTGATCCTCTCCTATTTCGCCGCGATGAGGCACCCTGGCGAGCGGCGGCACGCTGGTTGGCTCTGTCGCGGACGGCGTCGGCCGAACTGTCCTGCTGGGCAAGTCCGAGCTGACTCATGACATCGGCGGTGACGTCGTTCACCGAGGCGCCCTGAAGCAGCAGCGCGACCGGCGGCTCGATGCCGAAATCCTGCTGCGTGGCGTCGCGGATCCGCACCGCCATCAGTGAGTCCATCCCGAGTTCGATCAACGGCACAGTTCTACTCAGAGCAGACGGTTCGGCGTATCCCAGGATTGCCGCGAGTCGCGTGAACAGCCGCTCTGTGACCACACGCTGTGCTTCGCCAGGATCCAGGTCCGAGAGTGCCGCCGGCCCGACCCAGTCGTCGTTGTCCGCCGCATTGTCGGCGGAGTCCTCGATTGCCGCAATCTCGTCGATCATGCGAAGCGATGCCCGCGTGCGATAGGCCGTTGTGAGCCGGGGCCAGTCCGCCGCGACAACAGTGAATCGGATCGGGGCCTCGGGGGCCATCACCGCGGACAGTGCCCGGATGGCGACCTCGTCGGGCATCGGATCGAGGCCGGAGTCGATGGTCACCTGACGGTATTCGTCGGATTGGTTGTCCGCCAACGACTTCCAGAATCCCCAGTTGACGGTGGACGCGGCAAAGCCAGCAGCCCGACGCGCGTAGGCGAAGGTGTCGAGGAATGTGGTGGTCGCCGCGTAGTGCGCCAACCAGCGCGACCCCAACAGGCCCGAAATAGATGAGAACAGCACGAACTGACGTACCGGCTGCCGCGCCGACAGGCGATGCAGCGTGACCAGTGCATCGAGCTTCGGCCGGAACATCGCGTTGACGTCGTCGTCGGTCATGTCGGCAAGGGTCACGGGGCCGCCGCCGAACGCGGCCAGGTAGACACCGCCCAATGGCGGGAGGTCGGTGCCGAACCGTTCGAACAGTGGCGACATCGACCCTTCATCTGCCGCATCGGCTGCGACGGTGATGAGGCTCGTTCCCGATTCCGCGAGCCTGCCTGCCAATTCGTCGAGACGGTCACCCGGCTGGCGAGACACCGCGACGATGGTCGCGGCGCCCATGTCCGCGAGCTGCTGGATGAGGTGCGGGCCGATGTTTCCGGTGGCCCCGACAACCAGATGACAACTGTCGCGGTCGATTTCGGCCGCGGCAACCGATGGGGTCGTGCGGTTCACCAGTCGCGGCACGTGACGCACACCGGCGCGGTAGACCACCTGATCCTCGCCGTCCCCGCACAGAGCTTCGGTGAGGACATACCGCGCCGCCCTGTCCGACGGCACTGATTCGTCGACGTCGACGACAGCGCCCCAGATCTCCGGGTGTTCGAGAGCCAGCGTGCGACCGAGTCCCCACAGCACTGCGTGAGCGGGATTGGCGCGGTCTCCCTCGGAGAGCGGTTGCGCGTTTCGGGTCAGCATGAAAAGCCTTGGCGGCGAGTCCATTGCCGCAAGCGCGGTGGTCAACCGTCGTGCGGCGTTGAACAGCCGGTACGCCTCCCGCGCATCCAAGACATCCAGCGGGACATCAGGCGCGTAGATGACGGTGTCGACGCCGGTCAGTGCCGTCGCCAGGTCGACGTCGCCTGGTGCGAGCACAGTGATGCGAGAATCTCCGCCGACCGCGCGCCGAACCTCTGCGCCCAGCTCCGCACCGGCCACCACCAGCCACGATCCACCTGCGCAGGGTTCAGGTTCTGGCAGTCGGCGAACCGGCCACGTCAGCTCGAAATCCCATTCCGCAGGGATCGTCCGCGGACCGGCCGGGCTGCGATCACCCGACTGCACAACAGGTGTGCGCCCATCGCGAGGGTCGGCGTCGAACCAGTGCCTGCTGTGGTGCCACGGGGTGACGGGGAGCACCGGGTGAGGCTCCGGCGGGTGCGGGGTCTCCGGCGGTGAGGTGGTGTGAGAGGTGTTGACGTTGGTGTGAAAGCTCAGGGTGTCGTCGGTGTCACGGAGCAGTGTGCCGATGCTGTGGTGGTGAGAATCACCGAGCGTCTCGCTTATCGCGTGCGCCATGGTGGGATGGGCGCTGACCTCGATGAAGGTGCCGTGGTTCTCGCCTGCCGCGGTGATGGCTTGGCTGAAGCGCACGGGTTGACGCACGTTGGCCACCCAGTAGTCGGCATCGAAGGTCGGTGCGTCGGTGACGGTCGAGATGAACGGGATCGTCGGAGTGCTCGGCGTCAGATCGGCCAGCGCGGAACGCAGTTCGGGCAGGATCGGGTCCATCAGCGCGCTGTGTGAAGCGACTTCCATGTTCACCCGACGGGCAAAGCGATCCTGCGCGGTGACCGTATCCATCAACGTGGCGACATCAGTGGGTGGCCCGGCGATCACCGTCTGGCGAGGCGACGAGTAAACGGCGAGGCTGACCTGCGGGTGCTCGGCTATCAGCGCCGCGGTGGCTTCGGCATCGAGTTCGAGGAGCGCAACGGCGCCCTGCCCGGCCAGTCGC
>DATEIG010000566.1:0-3853 GCA_035279185.1 Mycobacterium sp. | reverse complement strand
GGTGGCCCTGCCACGACACCCCCGGGGTGCCCGGCAGCACGCCGAGCAGGACACCGCCGTAGACGAACAAGACGACGATGCCGACGACGATCTCCCACACCTTGCGGGTGAAGAAGCCGAACACGATCAAGAAGGCCAGCCAGCCGAAGATCAGGCCGGACGCGCCGATGTGGTTGGTCTCGCAGCTGGCGCCGATGTATGGGCAGTGCGTGCCCACGTTGCCGATCAACCAGGTGCCCAAGCCGCCGAGGATCCACACGATGGCCGTGGCGAAGATGAAGCGCGACATGCCCGCGAGCGTCATCAGGAATCCGAGAATCAGTGCCGGGATCGTGTTGGCGATCAGATGGTCCCAATTCGAGTGCAGCAGAGGCGCGAACACGATCCCCGTCAACCCGTCGGTCTCCAACGGGCGGATGCCGTTGTCGTCGAGGCGATGGTTGGACAGCGAGTCGACCAACTCGATGACGTACAGAAGCGCGACGAAGCTGACGATCGTGACACCGCCGACCACCCAGGCGGGGCGCTTCTGGGGCGTCGCAGGCGTCGGATAACCCGGTCCCGTCATGCCCATAGTTGCCCTTCCAAAGCGTCTTCCGCTTCGTCAAGGCTACCGGCGTATGCGCCGGTCGACAGATACTTCCAACCGGCGTCGCAGACGGTGAACGCGATGTCGGCGCGCTCGTTGGCCTTGACCGCTTTGGCCGCCATGCCCAGCGCCGCATGCAGGATCGCGCCCGTGGAGATCCCGGCGAAGATGCCCTCGACCTGGACGAGCTCCCTGGTGCGTTTGACCGCGTCGTAGGAGCCGACCGCGAACCGCGTCGTGAGGACGTCGGGGTCGTACAGCTCGGGGATGAAGCCTTCGTCGATGTTGCGCAGCGCGTAGACGCCCTCGCCGTAGCGGGGTTCGGCGGCGACGATCTGGACGTCCGGCACGTTCTCGCGCAGGAAGCGCCCGGTGCCCATGAGCGTGCCCGTGGTGCCGAGACCCGCGACGAAGTGCGTGATCTCCGGCAGGTCGGCCAGAAGTTCCGGCCCGGTGCCGTCGTAGTGCGCGGCTGCGTTCGCCGGGTTGCCGTACTGGTAGAGCATCACCCAGTCGGGGTTCTGCGCGGCGAGTTCCTTGGCATGGGCCACCGCGGTGTTCGACCCTCCCTCGGCCGGAGAGTCGATGATCCGCGCGCCGTACAGCTCGAGCAGCTGTCGCCGCTCGATCGACGTGTTCTCGGGCATCACGCAGATCATGGTGTAGCCCTTGAGCAGTGCCGCCATCGCCAGCGAGATCCCGGTGTTGCCGCTCGTCGGCTCGAGGATTGTCGCGCCCGGTTGCAGCACCCCGTCCCGCTCGGCCTGCTCGATCATCCGCAGCGCGGGCCGGTCCTTGATGGAGCCCGTCGGGTTGCGGTCCTCGAGTTTGGCCCACAGCCGAACGTGGGGTTCGCCGTCCGCGTCGTCCCAGCGCGGCGACAGCCGGCGCAGCCCGACCAGCGGCGTGTTGCCGAGCGCCTCGAGCAGCGAGTCGTACCGCGTCATCGACGCCTACTCACCCTCCGGCTACGGCTGGCAGGATCGTGACCGAGTCGCCGTCGGAGATCGCGGTGTCGAGGCCGCCGGAGAACCGCACGTCCTCGTCGTTGACGTAGATGTTGACGAACCGGTGCAGCCTGTCCCCATCGACGATGCGCTCGCTGATTCCGGAGTAGTTCGATTCCAGATCGCTGATCACCGCCTGCAGGGTGTCGCCGGATGCCGTGACCCGCTTCTCCCCTCCGGTGTGGGTGCGCAGGATCGTCGGGACGGAAACGGTAACGGTCATTTCACAGGGCCTTCTCTGTTGGTGTCGTACTGCTCGACGATAGTGACGGGTTCCTCGGTGACGACGCCGTCGACGATGCGGTAGCTGCGCAGCTCGTGCTCATCGGGGTCGCGGGTGGACACCAGGACGTAGTGGGAGTCGGGCTCCGACGCGTAGGAGATGTCCGTGCGGCTCGGGTAGGCCTCGGTCGCGGTGTGCGAGTGGTAGATGACGATCGGGGCCTCGTCGGCGTCCTCCATGGTTCGCCACACCTTGAGCTGCTCCATCGAGTCGAAGCGATAGAAGGTCGGCGACCGCTCGGCGTTCACCATCGCGATGTGCCGCTCGGGGCGGTCGGACCCCTCGGGACCCGCCAGCACACCACACGCCTCGTCGGGGTGATCGGCGCGAGCGTGCGCGACCATGGCCTCGACGAGGTCGGCGCGTATCACCAGCACACGGTCACCTCTCTTCCGGGAACGCTCCGGGCAACATGTCCCGGTACGTCGGTATTCCGGCCACCGACTCTGCCGCAAGTACGCCGACGAGGACCGCGCGGGCCAGCACATCGGCCGCGGCGGCGCCGACGGCGGTGATCAAGGGCACCTCGGGGGTCATCGAAGCGGGAGTCTCGGGATCCGGAGGCACCTCGACCGCACCCGTGGCCAACGCGAACACCGTGTCACCGTCTAGCGGTGTGTGACACGGCCGAATGGTGCGGGCGAGGCCGTCGTGGGCGGCGACGGCGACCCGGCGGCACGCGGCCGCGCTCATCGCGGCGTCGGTGGCGATCACCGCGATGGTGGTGTTGAGCGGACTGAGCTCGGTATGCCGCTCGGCGTGGGCAGCGACCTGGTCCGCGGGCGGTGGCACCAGCCCGAACTCGGCGATCTGGTCGGCCTGCCACGGCAACCCGGTGGCCGGGTCGACGGCGTCGCCTGCGGCGTTGACGACGACGATCGCGCCGACGGTGACGCCGATGTCGGTCAGAGTGATCGACGCGGTGCCGACCCCGCCCTTGAGCACGCCGACGCGGGCCCCCGTGCCTGCGCCGACCGTGCCGACGGCCACCTCCTCGGATGCGCTTTCCGCGGCGGCATAGCCGAATTCCGCGGTTGGTCGCCGATCCCAGCCGCCGACGGGGAGATCGAAGACCACCGCGGCGGGAACGATAGGGACGACTCCCCCGTCCATCGCCACGCCGCGGCCCTGCTCCTCGAGCCACCGCATCACACCGTCGGCCGCCGCGAGACCGTAGGCGCTGCCGCCGCTGAGGACGACCGCGTCGACATGGCGAACCGAGTTGATCGGGTCGAGCAGATCGGTCTCCCGCGTACCCGGCGCACCGCCGCGGCCGTCGACGGCGCCGACGGTGCCCGGCGGAGTCAACACCACCGTGGTGCCGCTGGCCCAGCCGCTGCCCAGGGTCACGTCGGCGTCGATGCGGTGGTGTTGGCCGACGCGGATGCCGCCGACATCGGTGATGGCGCCCGTCACCGCTTGCCCATCAGCCCGAGAACCAGATACTCCTGCAACACCGTCAGCCACTGGTAGACGTCGAAGTGCCCCGCCATCGGGTGGTCGGGTGACAGCCGATCGGGGCCCTCGGGGCCGATGTCGAGCATCGTGCCCAGCGCAAGGCGGACGTCGTTGACGGCCGACGCCCAGGCCTGCGCGTCGCTCTCGGTCAGCTCGAACCGCCCGCCGCCGTTGGGCACAGTGTCCAACACCCGTTGTGCCGCATCGCGTTTGGCAGCGATGATCGCGGGCTCATGCAGGCTGCGCAGCGCGCTGTTGAGGCTTTCGGCGGTGCCCGACCCCGCGGGATGGTCGTGCTGTGGCCGGAAGAAGTCGGGCAGCAGCCGCTTCATCGTCTCATCATCGGGAGGACGGGAGTTGCCGGTCTTCAGACCCGTGATCTCCTCGAGTTCGTCTGCGGGCGAGGATGATTCACGCTCTTCGAGCATCGACACCATCGACGTCACCAGGCTTTCGAGCAGTGCCGCCTCGTGCGCGGCCAGCGACGAACGGAAGCGCGGGCCGTTGGCGGTGTCA
>DATEIG010000565.1:0-4868 GCA_035279185.1 Mycobacterium sp. | reverse complement strand
GGTTGTTGGTCGGGTCGCCGTCGATGTGGTCCAAGACGAACGCCAGGGGCAGATCGAGCCACACATTGGCGCCGCCGCAGATCGCGCAGCAACCCGACTGGGCGGTGGCGAGGTAGGTCCGGATGTAGTGTCCGCGGCTGGTGCCTGGCCACGCCTCGCCGGACTCGAGCCAGAGTTCGGTGAGGCTCTTCTGTTGGGCCGACCGTTGACACGCGTTGCTGCAGAAGAGCTTCTGGCTGCGCCTGGAGAGTTCCACGCCGCAGCCGTGACATTGCCTCATGTGCTGACGCTACGATCGGCCACCGACAAGTCCGCGTAGCCGGATTGGAGCCTCCTATCGGGATTGAACCGATGACCTTTCGTTTACAAGACGAATGCTCTACCACTGAGCTAAGGAGGCCTGCGGGGGCTGAGTCTATCCGGTCACTCGTCGGCTTCGATGACCCGTTGCGAGCGCACGGGCGTCGACGGCGACCGACGCGGGCGGCGGCCGGGGAAGGGGATGCGGTCGGCGATATTGCTCAGCGGGTTGACCACCTGGCTCAGCACGATCACCGCCTCGCGCAGCGCCTCGATCGTCGGCTCGAGGGCCTCGAGTCCCGGCGCCAGCCGGTTGAGGGTGTCGGCGACATCGGCCAACTGCTCGAGCGGCCCGTTCCTGGCAGTCAGCTTGTCGACAAGCCCGCCTGGTGCGAGCAGCCGGTCGGCCAGACCGTCCTCGGCAAGCAACCGTTCGACCAGACCGTCCTCGTCGAGGAGCTGGTCGACGAGCCCGCCCGGTTCGATGGCACGCATCAGGCCGCCATCGTCCTGCGTCAGCCGGTCGAGCACGCCGCCTTCCATCGTCAGCTTGTCGACAACGCCGCCCGGGGCGAGCAGCCGGTCGACGGGTCCGCCCGGCGTCAGCGCGCGGCCCAGCGGCTGGTCCTCGTCCATCAGCCTGGCCAGGCGGTTCGCCCGCTCGACGGCCTCGTCGATACCCAGCATGTGGGCCACCGAACCCGAGCCCGCCCTGGCGCCCGCATTGGCCTGACCGACGGCTCGCTGCGCGAGGGTGACCGCGCCGTTGGCGATGTCGAGGCCCGCCTCGGCGGCGGCAAGCCCGATGCGGGCGGGGGCGACGGCCAGATCGACAATGTTCTTGGCCAGGTTCATCACCTCAGTGTATGGGTCCAGCTATCGGCTACCGCTCCTGCCACTTCACGAGCAGAATGTGGACTCACAGGAAGTTGACAGGTGCCCTGCAGCTTCGTTGACAGGAAATTGGGAGACATTGGGGCGATGGCCATGGCTGCACTCCCAGAATCCGTTCCGGAGGCCCGAGTCCTCGTCGTTGACGATGAGACCAACATCGTCGAGCTGCTCTCGGTGAGCCTCAAGTTCCAGGGCTTCGAGGTCCACACGGCCTCCAACGGCCCCGCCGCGCTCGACAAGGCCCGTGAAGTGCGCCCCGATGCCGTCATCCTCGACGTGATGATGCCGGGCATGGACGGCTTCGGTGTGCTGCGGCGACTGCGTGCCGACGGCGTCGACGCCCCCGCGCTGTTCCTCACCGCGCGCGACACCCTGCAGGACAAGATCGCCGGTCTGACGCTCGGCGGCGACGACTACGTCACCAAGCCGTTCAGCCTGGAAGAGGTGGTCGCGCGGCTGCGGGTGATCCTTCGGCGGTCCGGCAAGGGGGTCGAGGAGCCGAGGAGCGCCCGGCTGACCTTCGCCGACATCGAACTCGACGAGGACACCCACGAGGTGTGGAAGGCGGGCGAGCCGGTTTCCCTGTCGCCGACCGAGTTCACCCTGCTGCGCTACTTCATCATCAACGCGGGCACGGTGCTCTCCAAGCCCAAGATCCTCGACCACGTGTGGCGCTACGACTTCGGTGGCGACGTCAACGTCGTGGAGTCCTATGTGTCCTACCTGCGCCGCAAGATCGACACCGGTGAGAAGCGGCTTCTGCACACGCTGCGCGGTGTCGGCTACGTTTTGCGGGAGCCGCGGTAGTTTCCGGCGACAATAGGGGAATGGCTGCGCTGGGCGCACGGGGTGTGCCGCTGCGGGTCGGGCTGGTCGCCGCGACCCTGGTGCTGGTGGCATGCGGTCTGTTGGCGTCCGGCATCGCCGTCACCTCGATCCTTCGGCACAGCCTGACCAACCGCGTCGACCAGACGCTTCTCGACGCCTCCCGTAGCTGGGCCCAGGCGCCCCGCCGGATGCCGACGCCCCCGATGGAGGGTCCGAATCCGGCACGGCCGCCGTCGAACTTCTATGTCCGCGGCATCGATGCGGAGGGCCGCATCTGGATGGCGGTCAACGACCGCGCCGCCGAACCGCTGCTGCCCGCCGACAACGACGTCGGACCCGAACCGGTCACCGTCGGCTCGATCGACAACTCACACGTGCAGTGGCGCGCCATGTCCGTGCATGGCCCGCATGACGAGCTGACCACCGTCGCCATCGACCTGTCCGACGTCCAGTCGACGGTCCGCGCGCTGATCTGGTCGCAAGCGGGTATCGGTGCGGCCGTACTGCTGGTGCTCGGCGTCGCGGGCTTCTGGGTTGTGCACCGCAGCCTTCGTCCGCTCACCGAAGTCGAGCGCACGGCCGCCGACATCGCGGCCGGCCAGCTGGATCGTCGTATCCCGCAACGGGATCCACGCACCGAGGTGGGTCGGTTGTCGCTGGCGCTCAACGGCATGCTCGCGCAGATCCAGCGCGCGGTCGCCTCGTCGGAGTCGTCCGCGGAGCAGGCCAGGCGATCCGAGGAGCGGATGCGCCGCTTCATCACCGACGCCAGCCACGAGCTGCGCACACCCCTGACCACCATCCGTGGTTTCGCCGAGCTGTACCGCCAGGGCGCCGCCCGCGACACCGAGATGCTGATGTCGCGCATCGAAAGCGAGTCGCGGCGGATGGGCCTGCTGGTGGAGGACCTGCTTCTGCTGGCCCGTCTCGACGCGCAGCGACCGCTCGATCGCCATCGGGTCGACCTGCTGGCACTGGCCAGCGACTCCGTGCACGACGCGCAGTCCATCGCCCCGAAACGCAGGATCACGATGGAGATCATCGACGGCCCCGGCACACCCGAGGTGCTCGGCGACGAGGCGCGGCTGCGCCAGGTGCTCGGCAACCTGGTCGCCAACGCGCTGCAGCACACGCCCGAGGCCGCGCCGATCACCGTTCGCGTGGGCACCGACGACGACAACGCCCTACTCGAGGTCGCCGACGAGGGCCCCGGCATGAGCGCCGATGACGCCCACCGCATCTTCGAGCGCTTCTACCGCACCGACTCCTCCCGCGACCGTGCCAGCGGCGGCACCGGACTGGGGCTCTCGATCGTCGACTCGCTGGTCTACGCGCACGGGGGCAGTGTCACGGTCACAACGGCGCCGGGGCAGGGCTGCCGCTTCACCGTGAAACTGCCGCGCATCGCCGACGTCGACGCCCACCAGCCGGCGGCTACCCCAGCTCTGCCAGCGCAGCCTTGATCTTGGCTTGCGCGTCGTCGAGCGACTCCTGCGACGGATTCTGGTCGGCGTTGGCGAAACCGAAGTCCGACAGGTCGCGCGCCGGGAAGACGTGCACGTGCAGGTGCGGCACTTCGAGGCCGGCAATGATGACGCCTGCCCGCTCGACGTCGAAGGCCTTCGACACCGCCCGACCGATCAGCTGGGAGACCTCCATGATGCGGCCGAACACAGCGGGATCGATGTCCTGCCAGTTGTCGATCTCGGCGCGCGGCACCACCAGTGTGTGACCCTGGGTGATGGGCGCAATCGTCAGGAACGCCACGTTTTCGTCGTCTTCGTAGACGAAGCGTCCGGGGATCTCCCCGTTGATGATCTTGGTGAAGACGGTAGCCATACCCGCGAGGCTACTTCGTGATCAGCGCGTGGAGTTCGTCGACCGACCACGGAGGCGAGTCGTCGTGGTCGCGATACGCGATGACGGCAGGTGCCTGTCGTTTGAATTCGCCCACGAAACCGCCTGCGGCGATGAAGATTCGGCCGGTGACGTCCTTCGCGAGATCGCCGGCGAGATAGGCATAGACCGGTGCCGCATACGCGGGAGGCGGGGCGTCGAGCGCAGCCTTGGCGCTTGCGTCGTCCAGCATGCCTCTGCGGTTCAATGCCGCGATGTGCTGCTCGTACTCGGGGCCCGTGGAGATTCGGGTTTTGCCGCCCGGGCACACCACATTGGCCCGGACTCCGTGTGGGTTCAGCTCGGCGGCCAGCGCCATGGTCAGGCCGTTGACGCCGCCCTTGCCCGCCGGGTAGCCGGTGCCGCCGTAGTCGCCGAGGTACGCGAACGAGCTCGTGTTGACGATGGCGCCGCCGCCCTGGGCGACCATCTTCGGTGCCGCAGCGCGACATGTCTCGAACGTCGTGACGAGATGCGCGTCGATCAGGTCGTGGAACTGCGCGCTGGTCACCTCGAGGATCGACTCACTGGCCAACCCCGCGGTGCCCGCGCAGTTCACCAGGATGTCGATGCGGCCGAATTCGGTTGTGCACCTGTAGATCAGCGCGTCGGCCACCGCCGGATCCGACGGTGAACCCGCATGCGCGACACCGCCGATGCGCAACGCGGCATCCGCTGCCGCATCGGCGTCACGGCCGTTGACGACGACGCCTGCGCCCTGACGGGCGAGCAGGGCTGCGACCTCGAAACCGATGCCGCGCGAGCCACCGACGACGACGGCGCCGCGTCCAGCCAACGGCGCGCTAATCGCCGCCGTCCGTGACGGGCTTCATCATGTCCATGTTCCAGTAGCCGCGCAGGTTGGTCAGCAGGCCGGCATCGTCGACCTTGTAGGTGAAAATCCCGCGGACGCCGCTGGCCGAGCCGTTGTCAAAGGTGAAGCGCAACTG
>DATEIG010000564.1:0-3734 GCA_035279185.1 Mycobacterium sp. | reverse complement strand
CCAGCGCTGCGAGTAATCCAGCCATTGGCGGTAGTGCCCCATCGCGCAGTGGTCGTCGTCGGGATACAGCAGCAGAGTGGAGTTGGCGGCGGTGTGGGCGAGGTCGATGCTGTCCTCGGTGCTCAGCAGAGTGTCGTGGTCTCCGTTTATCACCAGCAACGGAATAGTGATGTCGCGGTAGAGATTACGGATGGACAGTGCTCGGAGCTTGCCGATCAAGTCGATGGGGTGGGCGGCGCCGACAGTCTTGGCCAGTGCGTGCAGGATGACCTGAGGGGTACCGAGTGCGCCCCCGTTGAACGACCGGTGTGTCGGCGCCCCGCAGGCGATCGCACAGGCCAGCCGGTCACTGGTGGCGGCCATGCGCGCGGTCCAGTAGCCGCCGAAGCTGACACCGACCATCGCGATGCGGTCGGCGTCGAGCCGTTGATCGGCGGCGAGGTGCTCGATGACGTCGTGGTAGACAGCCTCGGACTCCGGGGTCATCGGATCGGTGTAGGCGTAGCTGCCCGGCATCTCCATCAGGAACATCGCGATGCCCGAATTGCGATAGCGCAGTTGAGGTATGGCCAACTCTTGGACGGTTCCCTCCAGCCCGTTGGTGGTCAACACCACCGGATGGGGACCCGATCCAGCCGGCTGGATGAGGTAGCCGTGGACGGCGTGCCCGCCGGCGACGGGGATGTCGACGCGTTCGACGGTGAGGCCCAGCGTCGGCGCCAGCGCCGCGGTCAGGGCTTCGAACAGTCGGTGTGAACGCCAATAAGCCTGCATCCGGTGAGGGTCGTGGCCAGGGAAAGCGCTGACCTGGTAGTACGTGATTGCCTTCACCCACGCGTCGATCGCGCTCAACGCCAGTCCGGTGCGTTCACGATCACCGGGAGGCGCGTGGGCCTCGACGACTGCGGCGAGCGCGTGCCTGCCCGGTTGTGGTCCGTGGTCGGCGAACAGTACCGCGGCGGGAGCGATCCACTCGGTCAGCGCGTCGACGTTTTTGCCGGTGGTCTCGGCGCTGGGGGCAGCGAGGTCGGGCATCGCCGCGGAGTCGGGCCCGGCAAGGACGCGCAGCAGGTCAGTGGCGCGCCGCGCGTGCGCCGCGGCGATGCTGTTCCAATGGCCGCACCACCGGTCGTCCCGAAAAGACCGGGCCGCGCGGATCTGTTCGGCGAACACGCTGCGGTCGAGTCCACCCATGTTGGCGTAGCGCAGCACGAACAGGGCGGGCAGGAACGGGGCCGCCCCGGTCCAGCGGGCGGCCAGATCAGTGGTCCGTGTGACCGCGCATGCTGTGACAAACAACTTCTGCGGCAGCGTGGCCTTTGGCATGCGCATCCTTTCGGTGGACCAGGAACTTTCGCCAATTCGGAACAGTTGTTCCGACTTTAACACCGATGCAAGATACAGTGGAACGATTGTTCCGCTCGCGAAGGAGGGGCCGCCCGGTGAAGTTGAGACGCGTACGCACCGCCAACGGTCTCGCACTGCAGGCCCAGGACCCGAGTGGCTCCTGGCAGACCACCGACGACGACACTCCGTTGGGCGGTCGGGTCTTCGATGAGGACTGGGAGCTTGCGCGCGCCGATGAGCACCTGCGGCGCAGTGCCGTGTTGCTCCCGTTTCAGCCGGCGTCGTTTCGCGACTTCATGCTCTACGAGCAGCATGTGGTGGACGCCAGCCGAGGCTTGGTACGACGCTTCCATCCCGCGCAGTACCGAGTCGTCCGAACCGTCGAAGCGCTTACCCGGCGGACATTCCCGCTGCTCAAACCGAAGCCGCTGTTCTACGCCCAGCCCACGTACTACATGTCCAACGCATTGACGTTTGTACCGTCCGGCACACCGATTGCCGCACCGGCCTACACGGGGGCGCTCGATTACGAGCTCGAGATCGGGTTCGTGCTGGCGCGGGGTCTGTTCAACGCCTCGCCGGCGGAGGCGCTCGAGGCGATCGGCGCGTTCGTCGTGCTCAACGATTGGAGCGCCCGAGACGTGCAGCGCGCCGAAATGGGCAGCGGGTTGGGACCGCAAAGGGCCAAGCATTTTGCGAGCTCGCTGTCGGAGGTCGCGGTCACCGCCGAGGAGATACTGCCCCGCATCGATGCGCTGGTGGGGACGGTGTCCATCAACGGTTCCGTCGTGTCGACGGTGTCCAGCGCCGGCATGCAGCACACCCTGGGCGAGGTTCTAGCCCACGCTTCCCGAAGCGAACAGCTCCGTCCCGGTGAACTCTTCGCCACAGGAACGCTTCCCGGGGGCAGCGGCATGGAAACAGGGCACTGGATTCAGCCCGGAGACGCGCTGGAGTTGGCGATCGACGGCATCGGCAGCATCCAACACACGATCGTTGGCTCATGACGAGCCCCGCGGCAGCCGGCGAGCCCACGCGGACGCCGCGCGAAACCAACCGCGAGAGTCGGCGGGACCGACTGCTCGACAGCGCCGAAGAACTCTTCGCCGAGCGCGGCTACTTCGGCGTCAGCGTCCGCGAGATCACAGACCACGCCGGCACCCGCCTCGCTGCGGTCAGTGACCAATTCGGCGGCAAGGAAGGTCTGTTCACAGCGGTCCTGCTGCGCCGCATCAAGCCCCTCAACGACGACCGACGATCCCGCCTGGCGGCGCTGCCCGCCCGGGGAACCCGCGGTCGGCGGTTGCGCGCGCTCATCGACGCGTTCGCCGAACCTATGCGCCAACGAGCCGGTGATCGCGGCTGGGACAACTATTTTCGCTTCATCGCCCAGGTCGCCAATTCTGGCCACCCCATCGGACGCTTCATCGTCGAGGACTACAACGCCATCGCCGCCGACTTCATCACCCACCTCCGCGCTCTCTTTCCCAAGGCCCCCGATGCGGCCATTAACGACGCCTATCTGCACCTGGTCGCAGCGAGCCTGCACACCTACTCCAACAACATGCGTCTGGACAGCCTCACCGACGGCCGCATGCACACCTATGACATCGACGAACGTCACCGCGCACTTCGGTACTTCGCCGAAGGCGGAATCACCACGCTCGCCGCGCAAACAGCATCCCCATGAGGCACCGCAGCTAGCGGCGTTTGTCGAGCAGCTCGATGACCTGGGCGGCCAACTCGTCGATGTTCGCGCCTGTGGTGTCGAGGACGAGGTCGGCGTTCTCCGGCGGCTCGTAGGGAGCGTCGACACCGGTGAGCCCCTTCAGCTCTCCGGCCCGCGACTTGGCGTAGAGGCCCTTCGGGTCACGCCTCTCGCACTCGGCGAGCGACGTGGCCACATGCACCTCGATGAACGGCAGCTTCGCCGCATCGCTGAGAGTGCGGGCGATCTCGCGGTCTGACTTCAGCGGTGACACCAGGCTCGCGAGCGCGACGACACCGGCGTCGGCGAACAGCCGGGTGAGATGGCCGACCCGGCGGATGTTCTCGGCGCGGTCACCCGCGGAGAAGCCGAGATCGTCGGACAAGCCGTGGCGGATGTTGTCGCCGTCGAGAAGGTAGGCCACGTCGCCGGACTCGACCAGCGCCCGCTCGACAGCCACGGCGAGCGTCGACTTGCCGGATGCGGGCAGACCTGTGAACCAGATGACGGCACCTTTCTGCCCGGTGGCCGCCCATCTGTGCTTGCGATCCAATGCCGAGGGATGCCAACGGATGTCGTTGCGCGTCTGTGCACCCGGCTTGACTTCGCGCGGCTCGGTGATGGTACCCGCGCCGACGGTGTCGTTGGTCGTCTCGTCGATGAGGATGAACGCGCCGCT
>DATEIG010000563.1:0-2477 GCA_035279185.1 Mycobacterium sp. | reverse complement strand
CCAGCGGTTCCCCGGTCACACTGCGGCGTGGTCCCAGCTCGGCGGCCTCGTGCAGGCGCCGACCCGCCTCGCCGGGCGAGAGCCGCCACCGGATCCGCAGCACCTCGTTCCACGATTTGGCTCCCATCTCCTTGGCCGTGGTCTCGGCCTGCAACCGGTCCAGCATGCGGTGCCACTGGGTGGGCAGCTGGCAGCCCAGCGTCTCCAGCTCATCCATCACCGACACCAACTCGGTACGCGTCAACGCACCCAGATCGGCGGAAGCGAACGCGTCGTGGGCGGCGCGCAGATTGGCCACCGCCTCCCGCACCGCCTCCACCGACATACTTCGAACATACGTTCGAACACCGACAAGAATCGGCGCGCTGTTACTGCTGAAACTGAAGTGGCAGAAGTTGTTTTGGTGACTAGTCGCCGGAGCGGTCGAGCAGCTCCGAGGACCCGAGTACGCGCTCGATCCTGACCTCGATCACGACCCGGCGTGGGTTGACCCGCGGCGTGCGGTATCGCTGGGCGTACCGCAGTTCGGCGTCCCGGACCGCCTCAGGATCGCCATTCACAGTCGATCTGCCCTCGAGCGACAGCCACCTCGCGCCGTCGACCTGACTGAGCACGGCGACGCCCCGATGCTCCGCGTTGACCGCCTTCTGCGACCCGCCGCTCGTGATCACTCTTGCGATGTGCGTCTTCGGGTCGAACGTGAACCCCACGGCCACGACGTGCGGCGAATTGTCCGACCGCAACGTCGTCAGCATCGCGAGATGACGCTCGGTCAGGAATGCCAGCGCGTCGTTGGTGAGCCGGGTGGTTGCGTTCGCCATCGGCTTCCAAACTAGCGCAGGAGATAATCGCAGCCGTGGACGACACGAGCCGCGGACCCGTGGTGATTTTCGGTGGCAGAAGCGAGATCGGGATCGAGCTCGCGCAGCTGCTGGCGCCCGGCGCGACGGTGGTGCTGGCGGCGCGCGGGCCCGAACGGCTCTCCGAGCAGGTCGCTGCCGTCGAGAAGGCGGGCGCTGCCAAGGTCGACGTTCGCCAGTTCGATGCCGACGACCTCGCCTCGCACGCGCCGCTGGTGTCCGCTCTGGTCGCCGACTACGGCCCGATCGGTACCGCAGTGCTCGCGTTCGGTGTGCTCGGCGACCAGGCCCGCGCCGAGACGGACCCCGCGCACGCATCGGCCGTCATCCACACCGACTTCGTCGCCCAGGCGAACCTGCTGACCGTCCTCGCCGACGTCATGCGGACCGCGGGCGCCGGCAGGATCGTCGTGTTCTCGTCGGTGGCCGGGGTGCGGGTCCGCCGCGCGAACTACGTCTACGGCTCGGCGAAGGCAGGGCTCGACGGATTCTGCAGCGGCCTGTCCGACGCGCTGCACGGGTCCGGCGTGCACCTCCTGCTCGTCCGCCCCGGATTCGTCATCGGCAGGATGACCGACGGTATGAAACCCGCACCGATGTCGAGCACCCCACCGCAAGTGGCCAAGGCGGCCGCCAAGGCGCTGGCCAAAGGCCGCCGCACGGTCTGGATACCGTGGACGCTGCAGCCCGTCTTCGCCGGCATGCGGCTGCTACCGCAGTCCGTGTGGCGGAGGATGCCGCGATGATCGTCGTTGTCGGCATCGGGGCCGACGGAATGGCGGGCCTCGCCCCGGCGTCACGCACCGAATTGGCGAGGGCCACAGTCGTCTACGGTTCCCAACGCCAGCTCGATCTGCTCGACGACACCGTGCCTGCGGTCAGGCGGGCGTGGCCGTCGCCGATGCTGCCCGCCCTGCAGACCTTGCTCGACGGCGCGGACGGCGACGTCCACGTCGTTGCCAGCGGTGACCCGCTCATGCACGGCGTCGGCGGCACACTCATCCGGATGTATGGCGGTGACAAGGTCGCCGTCCTGCCCCATGTGTCGTCGGTGACGCTGGCATGTTCTCGCGTCGGATGGAACGTCCAGGACACCGAGATCATCAGCCTCGTCAACTCGGAAGCCCACACCGCCGTACGCAGGGGCGGCCAGGCGGTCGTATTGTCCCGTGACGCAACCACTCCCACCGACCTGGCGCGGTTGCTCACCGATACCGGGCGCGGCGACTCGGAAATCACCGTGCTGGAACAACTCGGCGGTCCCGCGGAACGGCGGCGGTCGGCGACGGCGCGCGAGTGGGCGCGACGACCACCGGCAGACGTCGACGACCTCAACGTCATCGCCGTGCGCTACCTCCCCGACGAACGGCGGTTCGCAGTGCTGCCCGACGACTCGTTCGCGCACGACGGGCAGATCACCAAGCAGACGATTCGGGCCGTCACACTCGCCGCACTCGCGCCGCGTCCCGGTGAGCTGCTCTGGGACGTCGGTGCGGGCTCCGGCAGCATCGCGATCGAGTGGTGCCTCGCAGGCATCCGATGCAGGGCAGTGGCTTTTGAACGCGACGAGCAACGCCGGAAGCGGATCGCGAGCAACGCGGTGGCCTTCGGCGTCGA
>DATEIG010000562.1:0-2640 GCA_035279185.1 Mycobacterium sp. | reverse complement strand
CCTCGGGTTGCTGCAGCACGGACATCTGGGCGCGCAGCGCGTCGGTGATGACCGTCCGGATGTCGAAGGGCGGCGGTACGACGACACCGCCGACATCGCGCCATTCGGTCGGCAGTTCGCGTTTGGGCTTGGGTTTCGCGTCGGGCTTCTTGGAGGCATCGCGGCGCTTCTGCCCCGACCGGCCGACGCCGAAGTCGATGCGGCCGGGATGGAAGGCGTCGAGAATGCCGAAGCTCTCGACGGCCGCGGCGGCTGTGGTGTGTCCCAACTGCACGGCGGCCGCGCCCACCCTGATTCGTTCTGTCGCGGCGGCGATCTGGCCGATCACCAGGGCCGGTTGCGAGCTGGCGACCGCGACGAAGTGGTGCTCGGCGAGCCAGTAACGCTTGTACCCCCACTGCTCTGCGTGCTGCGCGAGATCGACGGTGTTCCGCAGGGCGGTCGCCGCGTCGCTGCCCTCGCTGATCGGCGACAGGTCGAGGATCGACAATGGCAGGCTCATGAGCGCTTTACCCTCGTGTAGCGGTTGTCGGCAACGGGAAGGCCGAGCCGTTCCCGCAGCAGTTCGCCGTCGCGGTATTCGGTCCGAAACACGTCTGCGCGCTGCAGAAGTGGCACGACGTCGTCGACGATGACGGGCAGGTCGGTGGCGTTGACCGCGGGGCGCAGGCGGAACCCGTCGAGGCCGAGTCGGTGCCACCGGGAGAGGAGGTCGACCAGTTCGGCCGCCGTGCCGTCGAAGACGAGCGCATCGGAGCGCGCATCGACGGTGTGGGAGAACGTGACGTAGACGTCGGCGTAGATCTTCAGGTCGGTCCCACCGGCTTGCCTGACCTGACCGATGATGCTGCGCACGGAGTCGTCGTCCTTCGGTGTTATGAAGACGAGATCAACGCTGCGCGAAGCGAATTCGTAAACGGGCATCTGATGCGCCAGCGCGGTGACGACGGGCTGGCCCTGCGGCGGCCGCGGGGTGATCGACGGCCCCTTCACCGAGAAGTACTTCCCGGTGAAGTCGATGTAGTGCAGTTTGTCCCTGTCGATGAAGCGCCCCGTCGCGACGTCGCGGATCTCCGCGTCGTCCTCCCAGCTGTCCCACAACCGGCGCGCCACCTCGACGGCGTCGGAGGCTTCGTCGAACAGGTCGACGTCGGCGGCCTCCCGACGGCCGAATAGGGCGGCCTCGTGTTCGGAGCTGCTGATCCTGACCTGCCAGCCGGCGCGCCCGTGGGAGACGAAGTCAAGCGTGGCAATGGCTTTCGAGACGTGGAACGGCTCGGTGTGGGTGACCGTCGCGACCGGAACGAGCCCGATGTTGCGGGTGACCGGCGCGACGCGCGAGGCGACGAGCACGGCGTCGGGCCGCCCCGCGAGCCACCGCGGTTCGATGTCGGGACGGCGGCGCCGCTGCGGCGTGAGCGCGTCGTCGAACGTCACGAAGTCCAGCAACCCGCGTTCGGCGGTTGCCGCCAGATGTGCCCAGTAGCGCCCGCTGGTGACCGGCTCGGCATCATCGGCGGACTGCCGCCACGCTTCGGGATGCCAGCCGTATCCGTCCAGCGCGACGGCGAGATGCAACGGGTCGGTCATGACAGCACCTTCAGGAATGCGACGGGGTAGTTCTCGTCGCCCTCGGCGGGCAGCGGTTCTTCCAGACGCGTGTAGCCCGTGGACAGGTACAGCTCCTCGGCCTCGGGTTGTTTGTCGCCGGTCGTCAGGTAGATGCGGTGGTATCCGCGGGCCGCGATCAGGCTTTCCAGCTCGACCAGCAGAGCCCTGGCGAATCCGCGCCTGCGGTGGCCGCTGTCGGTCCAGATGCGTTTCAGCTCGGCGGTGTCGGCGTCGAATCGGCGGAACGCGCCGCCGGTGACGGGACGGTCGTCGACCAGGCCGATCACCATGGCGCCGCCGGGCGCGGCGAACTCGTCGGCGGGATAGCTGCGCAGCCACGTCGACACGCCCTCCACCGGAGCGCGGTAGCGGCGCGCATACTCCAGCGCCAGTTCCGCCAGCAGCGGTTCGGCCAGCGGATCATCCTGGTCGACCGCGACGAAGCGGAGCTGATCAACGGCGTGCGTGGACATCACTTAACTGTCTAACGCACTGCACAGGGGCGCATTCCTCACCCCCGATTCGGGTCAGGGTGATCGGAAATTTCCGCAGGTCGCGGTTCCCTGCCAATTCCAAGGTTTCAGCGCTGTCAAAGGTCGATTTCAGGTGTTAGCTTCGCGCTCTCCGAGGACAACGGGACGCACCGTCGTGCATCCATGACACAGGTGGGGATATGAAGAGGCTCATCATTTCGAGCGGTGTGGCAGCGGCGGTCGGCGCTGTCGGGCTCATCACCTCGGGCGTCGCGTCCGCGGA
Organism: Mycobacterium sp.; assembly: GCA_035279185.1. Lineage (GTDB taxonomy): Bacteria > Actinomycetota > Actinomycetes > Mycobacteriales > Mycobacteriaceae > Mycobacterium. Next base: position 273 of record DATEIG010000562.1, on the reverse strand, counting down.
TACGTCGGGGCCGCCGGACGTGGTCGGGATGACGTACGGCGACGCGGTGTCCAAGATCGAGGACGGCGGCGGCACCGCCAAGGTCACGGTGACCGTGGGCGACCGTCAGGACGCGATGGGCGACTGCCTGGTCACCAGCGCGACCAAGGCGCCGTTCGTCGAGGATTCCGACGGCTCGTTCGCGCATGTCGACAACGTGGTCCTGGTGTCGCTGAACTGCGACAGGGGCGTCGCGACGGCGACCACGCCCGGCGCATCGATGGGCAGCCCGGA